>NZ_JALQDN010000056.1:0-74872 GCF_023631205.1 Caballeronia sp. NCF2
TTTGCTTACTTTCTTTGCAGCAGCAAAGAAAGTGAGTGCCGCCCCGCACAGGGGCAGTGCTAATAGACCGACACGAAAACGGGATCCGGCGAAATCAAAAAGCAAAACCAAAAGCAAAAGCAAAACCAAAAGCGAAGAAAATTCAAACCGCCACGTTGAGCAATCGATCCCGCATAACCCCCACATCGGACTTACTCAAAACCTCGACGACATAATTTGCATCCCGCACATAATCCGCAAACCGCCGATCCAGAATGCCTTTAGAAGCCAGCGCCTCGAGCGGCGCATTCGCCTCGACCTCGCAAGACTTCACGATCATCAACCGCTCCGCATTAAGCGAAGTAGAAAGCCACGCGGCGAGCGAATCCGAAGTGGTCTCCCAGTTCGTCATGGAATCGGGCGTCGAGCGCATCAGATCGGTCGGAACCCAAACCGCCACACGCCCATCGCGCAACGCGCGCCGAATCCTATCCTCGTTCGACGCCAGCACGAGCTCCGGCACCACGCCCTGCATCAGAATCGCGTACTGCGCCATCGCGAGCAGACACATGTTGTGAGCCGCGAGATCGTCGAAATGCCACTCCTGCTGATACTGCCGCACCGCGTCCGCGAAATCGCCGCCGCCCGGCACGATCACGACGCGCCCGCCGCCCACTTCCCATAGCCGCGTCAACCACTCGCGCAGCGCCGGGTCGTGACTCAGGCTTCCCCCGATCTTCACCACCCACATATTCCTGTCCTCGTTCGATCAAGCCGGCGGGCCACGCACCCGCATCCTTCGCTATGTTTCGCACGCTATCACGCAGCGCGCGCCGATGCATCGTTCGACAGATGCGCTTCGTTGCCTCCCGCGCCCTTCATCGCCATCGACGCCAGCAGCGCAACCGCCACGCTCGGCGCGCACGTCGATACCCATTCGGCACGCGTCGCATCGTCGCCGTCGATACCCACGAGACGCGCGAAGTCGACATAGCTGCGCGCCTCCTGCCGCGCCAGCGCCGCCGCCAGAAAGCGCCCGCAACCCGCGCCCACGATCGGCGCCGCCGCCAGCGCCGCATCCTGCGCAACGACGCGCGCCAGATTCGTCTCCAGCGCGCGCAATTGCTCGCGCCGCCAGCCCTGCGCGAAACGCCGCCACTCCGCATCGCTCGCATCGGCGGCGTCGCGGCCGATCATCCGCGCAATCCGGACGCGGCTCGCAGCCTGCGTCTTCGGCCCGTTGTCGGCGCTCGGATGCTGGTCGTGCTCGGGCCACAACTCGCCCGTCAGACGATAGACATCCGCGGTCGTCGCGAACCATTCGTTCATCACGCCGGCGTGCTCGCCGCGAAACGCGATGCGATGCGCGAGCCCGCACAACGGCGTTCGCACCACGCCCTGATACACGAGCTCGCCGCTCACGAGCCGTTCGGCGTCGCTGGTGCCGCGCGCCACGACGCGTCCGCCGACGATCGGAATGATGTCCGTCGTCGTGCTGCCGATATCGACGAGCAGCGCATCCGGCAGGCACGCCGCGACCCATTGCGCGGTCGCGAGCCAGTTCGCCGATGCGACCTTGCGCCAGTGTTCCGCGCACGCCGAGCGCGCGAGCCAGCCCGCGTCGCCGGCGAAGAACATCGTGCGCGGCCCGAGCCTTTGCGCAAGCGCGCGCGTCAACGCACGCACGCCCTCGGCGCGGTCGGCGAAGAGATCGACCATTTCGCCCGTCATCGTGACGGCGTGGCGCGCGGCCGGATCGGCGGCGGCGGGCCAGCGCTCGAACATCGCGTCGATCGCGCGTTCCAGGTGCGCCATGCCCTGCCACAACGGACACGCCCATTGCGCGACGTCGGCGAGCACGCCCGCGCGCGTCGCCATCGACACCTTGACGTGCGCGCCGCCCACGTCCCAGCCGAACACCGGCGCATCGTGCAATGTCGGTGCCGTCATGACGACGCTCCGGCGCACGCGCGCAGCAATCCGGCATCGCCGTCGAAGCCGGGCACGCGATGCGCCGCGAGCAGCTCCGCCGCGAGATTCCTGCCGCCGCGCCGGCTCAGTTCCGCATACGCGACCGTGAGACGCGGATTCACCTCGATCACGACCGGCCCGCGCTCGGGATGCCACACGACATCGATGCCGACGAAGCCGCGCAGCCCCGGAAACGCATCGGCGACGCGCAGTGCGAGCCGTTCGAGCGCGCGTCCTTGCGGCCCATGCCGGTCGATGCGGTCGACATCGACGCCATCGAACTGAACGATGCGCTCGCGCCGTTCCGATCCCGCCGCATCCGACAATCCGATGCGCTGCCGGTTGATGCTCACGAGCCGCGAGAGCCGGTCGCGGCAGATCAGCGAAAGGCTCAACGGCTCGCCGTCGACCCATTGCTGCAACACGGGATTGCGGCCCGCTTCCGCACGCGCGGCGTATTCGGCGCGCGCGGCGGCGAGGTCGTCGTAGACGTAGGTATCGAGGCCGCCCGCGCCGTCGTCGGGCTTGACGACCCAGCGCCGGCCGATTGCGGCGGCCGCGTTTTCCGGTTCGAGCGCGCGCGTCGCGGCGATGCTGCGCGCGGCGAGACACGCGGCCGTCGCGCTCTTGCTCGATGCCGCGCGGATCGCTTCCTTCGCGCAGCCGAGCCAGCGCGCCTGGCCGACGGCGTCGTAGAGCTTGAGCAGCAGTCCGTCGCACTCGGGCGCGACGATGCAGGCATAGTCATGCTCGCGCGCCACGCGGGCCACGAAGCGGATGAGCGATTCGCCCGGATGCGCGCGCACGTAGCCGCTGGCGCCGTCGAGTTGCTCGAAGCGCGAGCTTGCGACGGTCACGTCGATGCCGGGCAGCGCGCGCAGATCGGCGGCGATGGCGTCGCGCATCACGCGGCCTTCGACGATGAGCGCGGAGAGATCGGCGAGGCTGCCTGCGCCTGCCGCGTCCGGATCGATGCCGCCGCCGGTGAGATACTCGAATACAAAGATCTTGGTCAAAGGAAAGCCATCCATGCAGGTGATACCCGTTCTCGATCTGCTCGACGGCCACGCGGTGCGCGCGGTGCGCGGCGAGCGTTCGCGCTATCGGCCGATCCAGTCCTCGTTGTGCGCGACGAGCGATCCTGTTGCGATCGCCCGCGCGCTCGTCGCCGCGACCGGCGCGCGCACGTTGTACGTCGCCGATCTGGGCGCGATCCTTTCGCGCGGCGCGCACGATGCCGCGCTCGCCGCGATTTGCGATGCCCTCGGCGACGGCCTGCGCATCTGGCTCGACGCGGGCTTTACCGCGTTTCTGCCGATGCGCGCTTTCGTCGAACGCGTCTTGCGGCTGACGCGTTCAGCGGCGCCTGCCGCGATCCTGCCTGTGTTCGGCACCGAAACGCTCGTCGATGTCGGCGCGATCGCCGAGGCATCGGCTTGCGGCTTCGAGCCGATACTTTCGCTCGACTATCGCGGCGGGCGCGCGCTCGGGGCGACGCATGGCGAGAGCGGATGGTGGCCGTCGCGCGTGATCGTGATGACGCTCGATCATGTGGGCGCGTATGGCGGGCCCGATCTCGACACGTTCGCTGACGTGCGGGCGCTTGCCGGGGCGCGGGAGGTGATCGGCGCGGGTGGGATCCGCCATGCCGATGATCTCGCGCTCGCCGAGCGCAGCGGCGCTTCTGCCTGGCTCGTCGCTTCCGCTATTCACGATGGCGCCTTATCTCAGGGCGATGTGCATCGCGGGGCTTCTTTCTGACTTCCTTGGGATCGAACTCAATTTTTATGCCAACGGCTTTCGGGGCGCGTTTCAGGTGTAATCGTTTGGGAAGCAGGTGTTGCATATGGTGATTCATGGGTGACAGTGTGTTGCAATGCGGAGCAGTTTTTTTTCGCCTTTCCCGGCGGGGGTTTCGCTGGATCCCGGTTTCGCGTCGGTCTATTAGCATTGCCCCTGTGCGGGCGGTAGTCACTTTCCTTCCAGTAGTCGCCGGATCCCGGTCTCGCGTCGGTCTATTAGCGTTGCCCCTGTGCGGGGCGGCACTCACTTTCTTTGCTGCTGCAAAGAAAGTAAGCAAAGAAAGCAGCTCGTCACGGCCCGCGGTCACACGCAATTTGGGTAGTCCTCTCGTCACAGGCGGCACTCGCCTAAAGAGTGCCCTCAAACACCTAATCGGGCTTGGATCGCGCACGGTCTGCCGCCCGAATACGTTGAGCGCGCTGGTTCAGCACGAAACAGCATCGGCACAGCGCTACGCGCTGCCGCTGGGTCTGCAAGGGAAACCAAAGGGCGGCGAAGGCGGCGAGATTGAGACGTTAGTAGAGAAGCACATGCATCCCCGATTGACTGGTCGGCCGCGAAGCGGGCTGGAGCTATTTGGTGCTGAACCAGTTTGGTATGTGGTGCGATGAGACGGACCGTGCGCGAGCCAAGCCCGGTTGGGCCTATGAGGGCACTCGTTAGGCAGCCCACGAACGACGAGAGGACTACCCAAATTGCGTGTGACCGCGGGCGTATCAGTAGCTGCTTTCTTTGCTTACTTTCTTTGCAGCAGCAAAGAAAGTGAGTGCCGCCCCGCACAGGGGCAGTGCTAATAGACCGACACGAATACGGGATCCGGCGAAATCAAAAAGCGATAAGCAAAAGCGAAAAGCAAAAGCAACAAAACCGGCACAGACCTTGCTCGAAAGGTCGACCATGCCCGATACCTCCACCACGCCGAGCGCCCCGTCCGCGGCCTCAAAACCTTGGACCTGTCCGTTCTGCCCTTTACTATGCGACGACATCACGCTCGCACCCACCGCCGATCATCGCCTCGCAGCGCCGCACACCGCCTGCCCGCGTCTGGACGCCTCCCTTGCCCGCTTCGGTCCGAACGATGCAAGCCAGAAGCCCCAAATCGACGGGCAAGTCACCGACGAAAAGTCGGCGCTCTCGCGAGCCGCCGCGATCCTGTCGAACGCACATCGGCCGCTATTCGGCGGTCTCGCGACCGACGTGTCCGGCGCACGCGCGCTCTATGAACTCGCCGCGCAGTGCGGCGCGATCCTCGATCACCTTCACGGCGATACGCTCGCCGACAGCAATCGCGCACTGCAAGATCGCGGCTCGTTCTTCACGACGCTCTCCGAAGTCCGCTCGCGCGCCGATCTCATCGTCGTGTTCGCGTGCGAGCCGTCGCGACGCTATCCGCGCTTCTTCGAGCGCATCGCAAGCGAGGGCCGCGAGACAAAGGTTGTATTCATCGGATGTGACATCGATAAAGCCGCCAACGCCCAAGCCGAATCGATCCTCGCGAACGCCGATCCCTTCGACACACTCGCGCTGTGGTCCGCGCTCGTCGAAGGCGGCCGTCCGATTCCAACGCCCGAACTCGTCGCGCTGACCGAACGCATCAACGCCGCGAAGTACACGGCGGTGATCTACGAGCCATCGGCGCTGCCGACGCAACACGCCGCGCTCGCGATCGAAGCGCTGCAACGCATCGTCAAGGCGATCAATCGCACCGCGCGCGCCGGCACGCTCGCCCTCACCGGCGACGACGGCGCCGCGTCCGTCAATCAGGCGATCACATGGCTGTCGGGCTTTCCGCTGCGCACGCGCGTCGCATACGGCTTGCCGCTCGATCACGACGCGCATCGCTATCGCTCGGAAACGCTGCTGCGGCGCGGCGAAATCGACGCGCTCCTGTGGGTGTCCAGCTACGCGCCCGAGCCGCTGCCCGCGTCGCTCGATGCGAACGTGCCCGCGATCATCCTCGCGCATCCATCGACGGCCGTCCCCGCGCGCCACGCGCCGACCGTGTTCATCCCCGTCGCGACGCCGGGCATCGACAGCGGCGGGCATCTGTTTCGCGTCGATACATCGGTGGTCGCGCCGCTCGCCGCCGCGCGCGATTACGCCTTGCCGACGGTCGCATCGATCGCATCGCAACTCGCGCAGGCAAGGAGGCCCGCATGAGCGTCACGCGCCTCAAAGGCGGCACGCTTTACGATCCGGCGAATGGCGTCGATGGCGAGAAGCGCGACATCCATATGCGCGATGGCCGCATCGTCGCCGATGCCGCGAACGAAAGCATCGACCGCGATTACGATGCGAGCGGCATGATCGTGATGGCGGGCGGCATCGATCTGCATTCGCACATCGGCGGCGGAAAGACGAATCTGTCGCGGCTGCTTCTGCCCGAAGATCATCGCGACGATCCGCGTGCCGTGCCCGATCGTCCGAACGAAGGCCGATACATGCGTCTGCCATCGTGCGGCGTGTGCGCGCCCGGCACGCTTGCCACCGGTTATCGCTATGCGGAAATGGGCTACACGGCCGCGTTCGAGCCGGCGATGATCGCGTCGAACGCGCGCCACGCGCATCTGGAAATGGGCGACACGCCGATCATCGATCACGGCGCCTACGTGATGATGGGCAACGACGAGCTCTTCCTGCAGATGCTCGCTGCGAAGGAAGACTTCGAACGTCTGCGCGATTACGTCGGCTGGACCATCGATTCGAGCAAGGCGCTCGGCGTGAAGGTCGTGAATCCGGGCGGCATATCGGCATTCAAGTTCAATCAGCGTTCGCTGGATGTCGATGAAAAGCACGCGCATTACGGCATCACGCCGCGCGATGTGTTGAGCACGCTCACGCGCGCGCTCACCGAGCTGCGCGTGCCGCATCCGCTGCATGTGCACGCGAGCAATCTCGGCGTGCCGGGCAACATCGAATCGACGATCAGAACGATGGACACCGCCGATGGCCTGCCCATTCATCTGACGCATATCCAGTTCCATAGCTACGGCACGGAAGGCCCGCGCAAGTTTTCATCGGGCGCGCGCGCGATCGCCGATGCAGTGAACGCGCGGCCCAACGTGACGATCGATGTCGGCCAGATCATCTTCGGTCAGACCGTCACCGCATCCGGCGACACGATGATGCAGTTCAAGAACGCGCCGATGGCCCGACCGCGCAAATGGGTGCTCGGCGATATCGAATGCGATGCGGGCTGCGGCATCGTGCCGTTCAAGTACCGCGAACAGAGCTTCGTGAATGCGCTCCAATGGATCATCGGGCTCGAGATGTTTTTGCTCGTCGACGATCCGTGGCGGGTGTCGATGACCACCGATCATCCGAACGGCGCGCCGTTCACGAGCTATCCGCATCTGATCCGCTTGCTGATGGACAAGTCCTTTCGCGACGAACAACTCGACAAGCTGCACGCCGATGCGAAAACCGCGAGCGCGTTGAGCGAAATCACGCGCGAATTCTCGCTCTACGACATTGCGATCATCACGCGCGCCGGTCCCGCGAAACTGCTCGGCCTCACGGATCGCGGGCATCTCGGCGCAGGCGCGGCGGCGGACATTGCCGTGTATCGCGACAATGACGATCGCGAGCGCATGTTCACATCGCCTGCTTACGTGTTCAAGGACGGCGAGCTGATCGCGCGCGACGGCACGCTGCTCGCGACGCCCACCGGCGGCATCCATTACGTGCGCCCCGACTACGACCGCGCGATCGAAAAGCGCGTACGCGAATTCACGCAGGCAAACCTCGCGACGCGCTTCGAGAACATCGCGATCGGCGACGATGAAATCTGCGCATGCTGCAACGGCGGGCGGCTGTTGCCCGTCGCATGCTTCGCTTCGAACGGGAGTTGACGCATGCGTATCAACGACACGCAGATCGACAACACCTTCGCCGAAGCCTTCCCGATGAAAGCGACGCGCCTCGTCATCACCGCGCATTCGTCGACGTGGGCCCGTCACGCGGCCAATTCGCTGACAGGCTTCGCGACGTCCGTCATCGATTGCGGCTGCGAGGCCGGCATCGAACGCGATCTGTCCGGCGATGAAACGCCCGATGGCAGGCCCGGAATCGCGGTGCTGATCTTCGCGATATCGTCGAAGGAGCTCGCCAAGCAGATCGCGCGGCGCGTCGGCCAATGCGTGCTGACGTGCCCGACGACCGCCGTCTATGGCGGCATCGATCCCGCCAACACACGCGCGCCGCTCTCCGACAACGCGCCGCTCGGCGCGGGCCTGCGCTTCTTCGGCGACGGCTATCAAATATCGAAAGTGCTCGACGGCACACGCTATTGGCGCGTGCCCGTGATGGACGGCGAGTTCGTCTGCGAGGAATTCACCGCGACGGTGAAAGCGGTCGGCGGCGGCAATCTGCTGTTTCTCGCGCGCGACATCGACAGCGCGCTCAATGCGGCCGAATCCGCCGTCGCCGCGATGCATCGGCTGCCGAACGTCATCACGCCGTTTCCGGGCGGCGTCGTGCGCTCGGGATCGAAGATCGGATCGAAGTATGCGGGCGCGACGGCGTCCACGAACGATGCGTTCTGCCCGACGCTCGTCGGCCTGTCGAAGAAGAGCGAGCTGACGCCGGACATCGCGTGCGTGCTCGAAATCGTCATCGACGGCTTGACCGATGCCGATGTCGGCGCGGCGATGACCGCGGGTATCGCGGCGGCGGCGAAGCTCGGGCGCGCCGGCGGGGTGCTGCGCATTTCGGCGGGCAACTACGGCGGCAAGCTCGGGCCGTACCATTTCAAGCTGCATGAACTGTCGAAGGATATCGACGGGAGCCGCGCATGAACGCCATCACGTTGCGCGTAAAAAATGCGCCGGGCTTTCGCGTCGACGGGTCGAAATTACTGCCCGCGACGCTGGCGGAGATATCGGCGACAGAACTGCCGCGCATCACGCTGCAAGGCGCGGGCGAAACGTGCGCGCTCGGCGATCTTTTCGACATCGCGCAGGAACCAAGCGATGCGCCCGCACTCACGATAGAAGGCGATGCGCCGTGGCTCGACCGCATCGGCGCGAACATGACCGAAGGCACGCTCGCGGTGCACGGCGCTGCAGGCGATTACGCGGGCATGAAGATGTCCGGCGGCGAGTTGAACATACGAGGCGATGCGGGCGCATTCGCCGCGTGCGAGATGCAAGGCGGACGACTGTCGATTCACGGCAACGCCGGCGAGTTCGCCGCAAGTGCGCTGCCCGGCGACATGGAAGGCATGACAGGCGGCACGCTCGCGATTCACGGCAGCGCAGGCGCGCGCCTCGCGGATCGCATGCGGCGCGGCACCGTGCTGGTCGCGGGCGATGCGGGCGATTTCGCCGCGTCGCGGCTCGTCGCGGGCTCGGTCTGCATCGGCGGGAAAGTGGGCGCACACTTGGGCTACGGCATGCGGCGCGGCACGGTGTTGCTGGCAAATGCGCCATCCCGCATTCCGCCGACGTTCACCGAAGGCGGGCGCGGCTTCGACGTCTTCTGGCTGCTGTTCACGCGCATGCTCGCGCGCGAGATCGCACCCTTTTCACAGTTCGCTGGCAAGATATTGCCGCGACGCTACGCGGGCGATCTCGCCGTCGATGGACGGGGGGAATTGCTGATCGCCAATTCGTAGCAAGGAGATGAACAATGGACCGTTGGCACTTCCGGGGAGACACGCCATGAGCACCGCGCGGACATCAGCAACGTCGCGCGACGGCCGTATCGATGCCGCAAGCGAGCGTTACGCAGGCCCGATGATCGCGTTGCACTGGATAATTGCGATCGCAATCATCGCGATGCTGTGCATCGGCTTCTATATGGTCGGCCTGCCGCGCGGATTGCCGTTCAAGTCGGACCTCATCAACTTCCACAAGTCGCTCGGAATCACCGTTTTCCTGCTGGTGCTGCTCCGCATCCTGGCACGTCTGGCTTATCGCCGGCCGCCTTTGCCGCCGATGCGAACGTGGCAACGCGCCGCCGCGAGCATTACGCAGGCTCTTTTATACGTTGGCATGGTGGCGATGCCGCTCACCGGTTATCTCGGCTCGTCGTTCAACAAGTTCGGCACGAAGTTCTGGGGCATCGCGCTGCCGCAATGGGGCTGGGACGACAAATCCATGCGGCAGATCTTCTTCGGCATTCACGAGTATCTGGCGTGGATCATGGCCGCGCTCGTCATCGTGCATTTTCTCGGCGCGATGAAGCATCAGTTGATCGATCGCGACGGTCTCTTGCGGAGGATGCTGCCTTGAAGATTCGCGTGCTCGGTTCATCGGCGGGTGGCGGCTTTCCGCAATGGAACTGCAACTGCCGCAATTGCGATGGCGTGCGGCGCGGCTCCATTCTGGCGCGTGCGCGCACTCAGTCGTCCATTGCTGTTACCGATAACGGCGAGGACTGGCTGGTCGTCAACGCATCGCCGGACATTCTTGCGCAGATCGCCGCAAACCCGGAATTGCAGCCCGCGCGCCGGGTGCGCGACACCGGCATCGCTGCCGTCATCACGATGGATGCGCAGATCGATCATGTCACCGGTCTGCTGATGCTGCGCGAGCGCGGCACGCCCTTGCCGCTCTATACGACGGACGCCGTGTGGCAGGACCTCTCGACGGGCTTTCCCATCACGTCGATTCTTTCGCATTACTGTGGCGTCGAGCACAGGCGCATCGCGCTCGATGGCGCATCGTTGTCCGTGCCTGAGCTGCCGCGCGTGGGCATCGACGCATTGCCTCTGTCGAGCAAGGCGCCGCCGTATTCGCCGCATCGCGATGCGCCGGAAACAGGCGACAACATCGGCCTTATGTTCACGAATCGCGCTTCGGGCAAGCGCGCATTCTATGCGCCGGGGCTCGGCGCGCTGGAGCCGCATGTGCTCGATGCGATGCGCGAAGCAGACTTGCTGCTCGTCGATGGCACCGTCTGGACCGACGATGAAATGATTCGCCTCGGCCTCACGAAGAAGACCGGCAAGGATATGGGCCATCTCGCGCAAACCGGCGCGGGCGGCATGATCGACGTGCTCGATTCGATCGATCGCGCGGGCGTGCGCAAGGTGCTGATCCACATCAACAACACGAACCCGATCCTCATCGAGGATGGACCTGAAAGGCGCATGTTGTCGGAGCACGGCATCGAGGTCGCGCACGACGGCATGACTTTCGAGCTGTGACATTCGCACTGGAGACCGTTAGATGTTCGACCCGATGCTCAACCCGACCACAGGCCCGATCTTCACGAAAGTGACAGACGAAGGCCCCGCGTGGACGCGCGACGAATTCGAAGCGCAGTTGCGCGCGAAGGGCACGGCGTATCACATTCATCATCCGTTCAACGTGAAGATGAACAGCGGCGGCTGCTCGAAGGAACAGATACGCGGCTGGGTCGCGAACCGCTTCTACTATCAGATCAACATTCCGCTGAAGGATGCGGCGGTGATGTCGAATTGCCCCGATCGCGACACGCGCCGCCGCTGGGTGCTGCGCATTCTCGATCACGATGGCTACGACGATCAGCCCGGCGGCATCGAGGCATGGGCGCGTCTTGGCGATGCGGTCGGCCTCTCGCGCGACGATCTATGGTCGCTCAAGCTGGTGACGCCGGGCGTGCGCTTCGCCGTCGATGCCTACGTGAACTTCGCACGGCGTGCGCCGTGGCAGGAGTCGGTGTGTTCATCGCTTACGGAGATGTTCGCGCCGCAGATTCACAAGGACCGGCTCGCGACATGGCCCGAGCATTACAAGTGGATCGAGCCTGAAGGGCTTTCGTATTTCCGCTCGCGCGTGTCGCTTGCGCAGCGCGATGTCGAGCACGGTCTCGAAGTGACGCTCGCGCATTTCACGACGCGTCAGGAACAGCAACGCGCGCTCGATATCCTGCAGTTCAAGCTCGATATTCTCTGGACCATGCTCGATTCCATCGAAAAGGCTTTTCCGCAATGAGCGATACGAACCCGACTCAACGCAAGCAGGAAGCCGTCGAAGCGCCGGACGATTCGTTGCATCCGAAACTAAAACGCCTCTTCCGGCTGCAATGGGAACCTGCGCAGAACGCGCATGTGCTGCTTTATCCGGAAGGCATGGTGAAGCTCAATCAGAGCGCATCGGAGATTCTTCTGCGATGCGACGGCACGCGCGATATCCCCGCGCTCGTCGCCGATCTGGAGCAGGCGTTCAATGCGACCGGCCTCGGCGACGACGTGCGCGCGTTCATCGCCGGCGCGCGTGCGCGAGGCTGGCTGGAGTAGCGTCATGACCGACTTGTCCGAACCGATTGCGAAGCCCGAGCACGAAGACGCAACCGTCGCGCCGCCGCTCTGGCTGCTTGCCGAGCTCACGTATCGCTGTCCGCTGCATTGCGTGTTCTGCTACAACCCGGTGAATTACGCCGATCACACGCGCGAGCTGGACACCGATCAATGGATCGACGTATTGCGTCAGGCACGCGCGCTGGGCGCCGCGCAACTCGGCTTCTCCGGCGGCGAGCCGCTGTTGCGCGACGATCTCGAAACGCTCGTCGGCGAAGCGCGCAAGCTCGGCTTTTATACGAACCTCATCACATCGGGCATCGGTCTGACGGAGAAGCGCATCAGTGCGTTGCAGGACGCCGGGCTCGATCACATACAGCTTTCGTTTCAGGACTCGTCGCAGGAATTGAACGACTTCCTTTCCAGCACGAAGACCTTCGACTACAAGAAGCGCGTCGCGAATCTCATCAAGGCGCATGGCTTTCCGATGGTGCTCAATTGCGTGCTTCACCGCTATAACCTGCCGCATATCGGACGCATCATCGACATGGCGCTCGCGATGGGCGCGGAGTATCTCGAACTCGCGAACACGCAGTATTACGGCTGGGCGCACAAGAATCGCGCGCAACTCATGCCGACCAAAGAGCAGCTCGACGAAGCCGAAGCGGTGGTCGAACGCTATCGCGGCGAGATCGGCGACCGGTGCAAGATCTTCTTCGTCGTGCCGGATTACTACGAGCGCAGACCGAAGCGCTGCATGAACGGCTGGGGCTCGGTGTTTCTCGGCATCGCGCCCGATGGCGCCGCGCTGCCGTGTCATACCGCGCGGTCATTGCCGGGCCTCACGTTTCCGAACGTCACCGATATGCCGATCAAGGACATCTGGTACGAGAGCGATGCGTTCAACCGGTTTCGCGGCTTCGGCTGGATGAAGGAGCCGTGCCGCAGTTGCGACGAGAAGGCCATCGACATGGGCGGCTGCCGCTGTCAGGCGTATCTGCTGACGCAGGACCCCGCGAATGCCGATCCGGTTTGCGACAAGTCCCCGCATCACGAGCGCGTGATCGAAGTCGTGCGCGCTGCATCGGCACGGCAGGAACCGCAAGAGCAACCCATCGTCTTTCGCAACGATGCGAACTCGAAGCGCATCGCGGCCGAGGCCTCCGGTAGTGGTTCAAAAGAAGGAGAAGACAAGCCATGACTGCCGATATCTCCGTGCTGCTGGTGGACGATCACGCCGTCGTGCGTGAAGGCTACAAGCGTCTGCTCGAACTGAGTCCCGATGTGAACGTCGCGGGCGAAGCGGCGGATGCAGCCGAGGCTTATCAGAAGTTTTGCGCGCTGCAGCCGGATGTCGTCGTGATGGATCTCGCGTTGCCGGGCGCAAGCGGCATCGAGGCGATGCGGCGCATGCTGGCGCGCGAGCCGCACGCGCATGTGCTCATTTTCAGCGTGCATGAAGAAGCGATCTTCGTGCGACGCGCGCTGGATGCGGGCGCGCGCGGTTATGTGACGAAGGCGAGCGCGCCCGATGTGCTCGTCGAAGCGGTGCGTTCGGTTGCGCGGCGCGTTTCGTATCTGAGTCCCGATGTGTCGCAAGCGCTTGCATTGCGCGCGAGCATTCAGGAAGGACGGCAGTTATCCGCGCGCGAATTCGAGGTGCTGAGATTGCTCGTGCAGGGTTATACGCTGCCGAGCATCGCGGAGAAGTTAGGCTTGAGCCAGAAGACGGTTGCGAATCATCAATCGGTGATCCGCCAAAAATTCGGCGCGGATAACGGCGTGCAGTTGGCACAGATCGCGAACCGCCTGGGGCTTCACTTCGCCGATTTCGCTTCGTCGGCGGTCGCAGGCAACGGCAGCCCCGCCTGAGCCGGCACGCGCGCGCAAAACAGAAAACCCGCGCCCGGCTCGCTCACGATCTGAAACTCGCCGCCGAGCGCTTCGACGCGCTCGCGCATGCCGATCAAACCGAGTCCCTTGCGCGGCTTCGCGAGATCGACGCCCGGGCCGTCATCGGCCATCGTCACGACAATTTCTTCCGGCGCGCGCGCCAGATAAATCTCCACGCGTGAAGTCCGTGCGAACTTCGATACGTTCGTCAGCCCTTCCTGCACGAGCCGATACAGCGTGATGTTGAGCGCATCGCTCAAATTGTCGAAATCGCCGTCGACAGCGAGCGTGAACGTCACATCGGGCAAGCGCTCGCGCCAGCCATCGACGCAATGTTCGAGCGCCGTCGGCAAGCCGAATTCATCGAGGCCGATGGGACGCAGCCTGCGAATCATCCCGCCGATCTCGCGATACACATGCGTCGCGCTTTGCATCAGCGCAAGCGACAGCCGATGAATCTCCGCCTCGCGCGTAGCCGACAAATCGCGGATACGCCCCGCATCGAGCGATATCGCGTTGAGGTATTGCCCGAGCTCGTCGTGCAACTCGCGCGCGAGATGACGCCGCTCGGTCTCCTGCGCGGCGAGCGCCTGATTCGCAAGGCGACGATTCTCCGCAAGCAGATGCTCGGCCTCTTCTTCGAGCGCGCGCCGTCTGCGCACTTCCGATTGCGCCTCGCGATAACGCCGCCACGCGAACCACGCGAAACCGATCGCGAGCACAACGAGCGTCGGCGGCAATTCATCGACTTGAAACCGTTCGGCGCTGCGCGTCAGCCGATACGCGTACTCGCTGAAATCGAAACGCGCAAAGAGCGCGGCCGCGATCAGCGTCGCCGCGAGCACGCAAGCAAGGTCGCGCCACACCGGCGAGCGCGGCGCGCGGCGGTCGGCGTCTTTCGCGAAAGAGGGCAAGGATTCGGTCGGCATCGTGGAATGCATTCTACGCACGGCGTCATCGCGCCGTGCGGTGGGTGGAACGCAATTGGGAACGCTTCCCTGCGCGATCGGGAAAAGCTCCCGGTCCACGCGCGCTGTCTTATGCGACGCTTTCATCGAAAGAAACACGCTCGGCGCGTGAATCGAAATATAAAGAGGAGACGATGATGAAGAGCATGCCGCGCCTGCGCGCGCCCGCGCATCCGTTCAAACCCCGAGCGGGGCTGCGGCTCGTCTTCGGCGGCGCGTTCGCGAGCATCACTGTGGCCGCATGGGCGCAGACGCCGCCAGCCGATACGACGCCGACAACCGAACTGCCTTCGATCATCGTCGTCGGGACCACGCCGCTCGTCGGCGTCGGCACGCCGCTGGAGAAAGTGCCCGCGAACGTGCAAACGATCAAGGGCAGCGAGATCCAGGCGCAGCATTCGCCGACCGTCACGAACTATCTGGAGAAGAACGTCGCGAGCGTCGATACCAACGACGCGCAAGGCAATCCGTGGCAGACCGACATCAACTATCGCGGCTTCACTGCGTCGCCGCTGCTCGGCACGCCGCAGGGCTTGTCGGTGTTCATGGACGGCGTACGCATCAACGAGCCGTTCGGCGATGTCGTCAACTGGGATCTGATTCCGCAGGCCGCGATCCAGACGATGCAGATCATCCCCGGGTCGAATCCGACGTTCGGCCTGAACACGCTCGGCGGCGCGGTCGCGGTAACGACGAAGAACGGGCGCAGCAATCCGGGCGGCAACGTCGATGTCGGCTTCGGTTCGTTCGGACGCAAGTATGCGCAGATCGAGCAAGGCGGCGCGATCGGCGATCATCTCGACTATTACTTCACCGCGAACGTCACGAACGACAACGGCTGGGCCGATCACAACGCGAGCAAGCTGCGCCAGGCGTTCGGCAAGATCCGCTATACCGACGCCGACACGACGGTCTCCGTTTCGATGGGCGGCGCGGACAACACGCTGAACGGCTCGCAGACGATTCCGCGCTCGTTCATGGACAACTTCCGTCAGGCGTACACGTTTCCCGACACGAACGAGAATCAGGTCGGCTATGTGACGATCAACGCCGAGCACTACATCACGCCGAACGTGCAGTTGAGCGGCAACGCGTACTATCGCCACTATCGCAACAAGAACGTGAGTTCGAACGTCAACGACGATTTCGATCCGGACGGCGACGATGCCGACGAACTCACGCAAGCCTTCAACGACCAGTCGGTGATCGTGACGGACAGCTACGGCGCGAGCCTGCAACTCACCTTACTCAACAGGCTCTTCGATCACGACAATCAATTGATCGTCGGCGCGGCGGGCGACTTCGCCAATTCGCATTTCACGCAGGCCGAGCAGCCGGCCGCATTCGAAGACAACCGCGCGACGATCGCCACGGGTCCGTTCGCACCGACGACCGACGCGAAGACGCACAACTCGAATCTCGGCATCTACTTCGAGAATACGTTCTCGTTCAACGAACAATGGTCGATGACGCTCGCCGGACGCTACAACTGGGCGAAGGCGACCATCGGCGACGAGAGCGGCGTGCAGCCGCTGCTCGACGGGAATCACACGTTCTCGCGCTTCAACCCGGCCGTGGGCTTCAACTGGAATCCGACGCCGAACTTCACCGCCTACGCGACGTACAACGAAGGCATGCGCTCGCCGACCGCAATCGAACTCGCGTGCGCGGACCCCGCCGCGCCGTGCTCGTTGCCCAATGACTTCATCGCGGACCCGGATCTTAAGCCGGTGATTTCGAAGACGTTCGAAGTCGGCGCGCGCGGGCGTCTCGGCAGTCATACGCAGTGGAGCGCCGCGGCCTACAGCACGACGCTCGACGACGACATCCAGTTCGTCAGCGCGCAAGGCGCGGGCAGCACGCTCGGCTATTTTCAGAACGTCGGCAAGACGCGACGGCAAGGTTTCGAACTCGCGGGCCGCACGCAATGGGGACCGGTGGGCATCGCGGCGAGTTATAGCTATGTGAACGCGACGTATCGATCGACGTGGACGGAAAGCAGCGCGAGCAATTCGAGCGCGGACGCCGATGGCAACATCACCGTGCATTCGGGCGACCGCATTCCGGGCATTCCGGCGAATACGGTGAAGATGCGCATCGACTACAACCCGTTTGCGCACTGGAACATCGGCACGAATCTCACGTATCGCAGCAATATCTTCGCGCGTGGCGACGAAAACAATCAGGACGTCAACGGCAGCGTCGCGGGCTATTTCCTGATCGATCTCGACACGACCTACAACGTGACCAAACAGTTGCAGGTCTATGCGACCGTGAAGAACCTGCTCAACAAGCGCTATGCGAACTTCGCGATTCTCGGCGAGAACTTCTTCGACGGGCCGAATCACACGTTCAACGACGGCGCGACGGTGAACGAGCAGTTTCTCGGCGTCGGTGCGCCGCGTGGCGTGTGGGTGGGGATGCGGTACGCGTGGAAGTGATATGACGTGATAGCGCGGCTCAATCCCGATACGACTTCCACGGAATGCCGCGCGCGTTGATGCCTTGCCAAAGCGCAGCCTGACAGCGGAGCCTGTCTTCCTCGCTGCGCGGATGCGTCCTGTCCCTCGCGCGCATTCGTCGTGATCGACGTTGCAATATGCGCAATGCCACGGCGCACAAATGGAAGTGGCCGCGCAATGCGGCCATTTCACACTCGGCAACGCCTCCTTGCCGCTCAACGCCCGACGATCGACCCCGCGCTCGGCGGATAAGTGACGATGCCCCACGCCAGCGGCAGATCGCCGATCTGCTTGACTTCCTTGTAGTCCGATCCGTCGAGCACGTACACCGCGTTCGAACGTCCGCAGGCCAGCAGCAGCTTCGAGCCGTCGGGCGTGAAGCTGAAGTGCCAGCAACGCTGACCGACAGGCACATCCTTCCTATGCTCGTAGGTCGAGCCGTCGAACACTTGCAAGGTCTTGTCGCGCGATGCCGCGATCAGCAAGCGCTTGCCGGAAGGATCGAACGAAACGCCATACGGGCCCGTCTTCGTATCGACGGTCTTCACGGTCTTCAGGCTTTTGCCATCGAGCACGACGAACTTGTTCGCGTTCTCCAGCGTGACGACATACTGCTTGCCATCCGGCGACACCTTGATGCCGCGCGGACGCGAACCCTTGTCGAGGTTCACCGTGCGGACCGGCTTGCCCGTCCCGACGCGATACACCGACACCGTATCGTCGCCCTCGTTCGTCACGAGGATCAGCTTGCCGTCCGGCGAGAACTCGACGCCTTCGGTCTCGTGCCCGCTCTTGACCGTATGCGTGATCTTCATGGTCTTCAGATCGACGATGGCGATCTCGGCGGGCGGCGAATTCGCGTCGTCGTCGTCCTTCTCCGGCTGGCCCGGTTTCGGCGGGCCGCCGCTTTCACCCGGCTCGTACGTCACATACGCATAGCCGCCGAACACGCGCACGAACTCGGGATTCTTGCCGATCTTCGCGCGCCGCGTGACCTTGCCCGTCGACGTATCGATCTCCGAGAGATCGCTCGTCGCCTTGTTCGCCACGTAAAGACGCGTGCCTTCCTTGTTGAGCGACAGCCCGCGCGGGCCGTCCTTGCCGACATCCCAGGTCGTCGCGAGCGCGAGCGTGTCGAGATCGATCACGCCGACGCCGGCGTTTTCGGTCGTCACGTAGGCGGTCGGCGCGGCGGCATGGGCGACGTTCGCCGCCAATGCAAACGCAAGCGATGTCGCGATCGCCGACGCGCAGGCAATGCGCGCCGCCTTGAATCTGACTTGCATGGTCGTCTCCAGCGGTTTCGATACCGATTGTTCGAGTTCGTGAGCGCACGCGCGCGACACGGCACGGCGCGCGTGCCGGCAGCCTCAACTTAGCCCAATCGGCGCGGCCGAGGCAACGGCATCGGCCGGGAGAAATTCCCGAATTCCGCTGGACTTTTCGCGTGGCGCCAATCTAGCGCGTCGCGGATGGATCGCTTGCAAGGAGATCGACGAGCGCCTTCGCGCCGCGCTTCCACGACAGGTCGGTGTTGCCGCGTATGTCGACGGAGCGTTGAAAGAGCATCGCGCCGCTGTTCGCGTCTTCGACGCGCAGGTTCATGTTGAGGATGAGATTGCTGATCTTCTGCACCCAGCACACGCCGACGCGCGATGTACCGAGTTCCTTCGCCACACGCAGTTCGCAGCCGTTGCACGCGTTCATGTCCTGCGTGCTTTTCAGCGTCGCGATGAGATCGCTTGCCTTCGCATTGTCGGCGACGCGAAAGAGCGCGCGCTCGCGCAAGTCGTCGCGAAACGCGCCGCTCACCATCGCGAGGCGCGCGCTCTGAATGCGGTCGATTTCGGCGTCGTTGTAGGCGGCGTTATCGTCGATGAGGGTGCAGTCGAGCATCGCGATCGATTGCGGCGCGCTCTGGGCAAGCGCGCTCGTCATGACGATGGCGAGCGCAAGCGCGAGCATCGCGCGGACAGTGTGTGTCATGTTGAAGGCCCCGGCGTTGTGCTTCCCGGCAAAAGCAGATCGCATGCCTGTCATCACGACGCCGCGCGCAACGCTTCATCGGCGATGGCGAGCCGCGACGCCATCATCTTCACGACGAAGCGATGCCACTCCTGCGCGGTCAATGGATCGTCCCGCTCGATCTTGCGCAGCGCCGCGAGCGTGAGACGGCGCAGGCGCGCCGGTTCGTCGGCGACGACATCCGCGCTGCGTGGCGCATGCGTGTACACGGCCATCTCGCCGATGATCGTGCCCGGACCGAACGAGCGCAGCCGCACCGAACGGCCATCGGCGAGCGGCAGCGACACGGTCACGCGCCCTTCTTCGACGATGTAAAGCGCATCGCCCGCATCGCCTCGACGAAAGAGCGCCTCGCCCGCGCCGATATCGCATACGTCTAGGAACGCGGCCAGTCCCTGCAGCGCGCGCTCGCTGAAATGCGGCGCGAGCATCGCGCGGAAATCCCCGGCCGGCGCGCGCTGTTCGAGCGTGCGCGTCGTCGTGGCGAGCTGCTGCGCTTCGATCCATTCGAGGCCGGCGTCGAGCGTGTCGAACTCGTGGATGCCGAGCGAAAGCGCGCCCGTGCGCCCTAGCAGCGCGCGCGAGTTGCGCGGCAGAGCGGTCAGCACGAGATCCGCGCCGATCGCCGCGCACGCCTGACGCAGCTTCACGAATGCGAGCGACACGGACGCGTCCATGCCGTTGGTCCACGCGAAATCGAGCACGACATAGCGCACCGGACGCGGACCATGCGAGCGAATGCGCTCGCGGATGCGCTGCAACATCGAATTCGCCGAGCCGAAGAAAAGGAACCCTTGCAGGCAGACGCCGCAGATCTGATCGCCGCGATCGATCAGCAAGCGCGTTTCCTCGATGCTGCGCTCGACATTCGATGTGCGCGTGCGGCCGTCGAACTCCATGCGAACGCATCCCGCTCGACCATAGAGCAGCGCGAAGGTCACGCACGCCGCGACCACGCCCGCGACGACGCCCGCGATCACGCCATAGAACGCGATCACCGCGAGGATCAGCGGCACGAGCAGATACTCGTGCCACGTCAGCTTGCGATATGCGCCGACGAGCCAGTCCATCATCAGACGCAAGCCCATGTAGATCTGCATGCCGACGAGCACGGGCACCGGAAAGAGCGACACGAGATCGGGCGATGCGATCAGCAGGAAGAGGCACGCGAGCGCGGCGAACACGCCCGCCGCGCGGCTCGTCGCGCCGGCGCGCGCGTTGAGCATCGAGCGGTTATACGACTGATAGCCGACCATGCCGCCGAAAAGACCGCTCGCGATATTCGCGAGACCGGCCGCGCGCATCTCGCGATTGAGGTCGATGTCCTGGCCGGTGGCCGCGCCTAGCGCCGTCGAATTCATGATGATCGTGATCGCCGACACCGACGTGACGATGAGCGTCTCGGGCAAGTGCGCGACGATCGCGTGCCAGTCGATCTCGCCGCGCGCGAGCGACGACGGCAGATGCAACTCGGGAATGTGCAGCGCATGCGCCGGCACATGCTGAAGCAGGAGGCCCATGTCGCGCGCATCGTCGGGCGAGATGCCGGCGACGCGCAACAGCACGTAGAAGAGCGCGATGCCGATAGCGAGCGTGATCGGCAATGCGGCCGCGTGACGCCAGGTGCGCGCGAGAATCGTCGCGAGCGCGCCGACGAAAAGCGCGGGCGCCCATGCAAGCCAGTGCAGTTGCGCGAGCTTAGGCAACGTGTGCCAATCGAGCGTGACGCCGGTCAGCACGCGAAACGCGCCCGCGATCAGAAGATAGCCGGTGCCCGCGAGAAACCCGCCCATCACCGGATAGGGAAGGAATTGCAGCGAACGGCTGCGTTTCGATGAACCGATCGCGAAGAGAATGAGGCCCGTCACGAGCGAGCACAGCGCGATGGCGACGAGCACCGTCAGCAGGATGACCGTGGGCGTGCCGCCGTTCGCGCGCACGCTGCTCGCGACGCCCGCCGCGACGCCGACGAGAAACGCCGTCGCGTTGCTGTCCGGCCCGCCTATGTTCATACGCATCGAGCTCGTCACCGCGATGACGAACGCAGTCACGATGCAGCTCACGAGCGCGGTGGGCACGCCGAGTTCGGCATAGCGCGCGAGGTCGGCGCTGAAGATGAGCGTGCCGAGGCTCATCGCGTAGCACAGCATCATCAGCGTGGACACGGTGCCCGCGGTGATGTCGCCGACGAGCGCGGTCATGCGCGGCATCGCGCGGGCAAGGACAGTACGATGTGTCGTGGCTGGCTTCACCGCGCCTCCCGGATCGGGACAACGGCAGACGTATCCGCTTCAAGCAAGTGCGCCGGAAAGTATCCGCCGCGCGCGAAGACGCTGTCAATTTCCCGCGCCACACATACGCATTTCTTCTGACGCGAATGCGCTTCGCGGTGGCTTCATCGCGCCAACAGGAGTAACGTTGAATCGCGAGCGAACGCTACACCAAGGAGGCGGTCATGCCTGACGATCCCGCTCAATGGCACGTTTTCGACTACGAAGGTTTCGAGATCCACGTGCAGCCGCAACTGAAGCCCACGCCCGAACATGCGCCGCCGAGCACGATGGAGCGCTACGTGTATGTCGGATATGTGTGCAGGCCCGGCGCGAACGCGAACACGCCGGGCGAAGCGGTGCACTTCCATGCCGACGGCGACGACGCCTACACGCGCGCGCAGGACGCCGTGGACGATGCGCGGCATATCGGCAAGAGCATCGTCGATGGCACGCATCCGGATCTTTCGGTGCTGCCGCTCGTGTCGCATCAGCATCATCCAGGATGACGAACGACAGCATGGAAGAATCAAGCGACGAGGCACGCGTCGAAAGCCTGAGCGCGATCACGCTCGCGACGAACGACATGCCGCGCGCCGTGCGCTTCTATGAGGCGCTCGGTTTTCGCATCGTCCACGGCGGCGCGAACGAGGCCTTTACTTCGTTCGCGCTCGGCAGTTCGTTTCTCAATCTGACCAGCGAGACGCACGACCCGATTCGTTTCTGGGGCCGCGTCATCATCCATGTGTCCGATGTGGACGCGTTCTATCGGAAAGCAGTGGCACACGGCCTCGAGCCGCAATTCGCGCCACGCGATGCGCCCTGGAACGAGCGCTATTTCCATCTCACCGATCTGGACGGCCACGAACTCAGCTTCGCGCGCCCGCTCTGATTCGCACGACTCAGGCACGACGTTCGCTTTGAAACCAGTGACGGGTAACGTACGAATCGGCCATTTCATATGACCGATCGCGCACATACCCTCGCATCGCGTTGCAAGACGATGAGTTCAACAGCGCTACGCATCTTTCATCAACGAGCACGGCGAAAGACGCGTTCAAGCTCGCTGTTGCTATTTCGCCAAAACGGGCACGGCTCAGGATTTGAAGCGTAGAGTTCAAGTGCTTTGTCAAGAATGTGATGCGTCGCGGCAGGGGTTTCACTGATAGGGCTTCAATCATCGGCGTGTTCGGCCGTTATCCCTAACATGAAAGCCGCGTGCTGGAGACTGAAATGAAATGCGCGAACGAGCAGTCCCTTCGTTATCAGGTAGAAAAATGGCTCGCGCCGGGCAGCATGCCGGTGCATGTGAGGCAGTTCAGCCGCACGCGTGCCGACAGGCGGCGCTATGTATGCGTCGAGGCGTTGCACGGCGCGGTGTCGCGAGCGCTGTTCTTCTTCCGCCACGATGACGGGCACTGGTGCGTGTATCCGCCCGCACCGAAGCAAAGCAACATGCGCGGCGAAAGACTCGCGGCCTGAGGCGGTTCAGAAACGCAGGTTGTTGAGGAACTGGAACCACATCGCGCCGAGCGGATTCGACGCGTCGGTAGCCGCCGGTTCCTTCTCTTCTTTCTTCGCCGCGACCGGTTCTTCTTCGCGCTCTTTCTCTTTCGATTCTTCCCTGGCCTGACGCGATTCGTGCAGCGCGATCGCGCTGTCCGCGATCTGACGCGCGGTCGACTCGTCGCATTGCGCGCCGAGCAGCACGCCGAACACGACGTCACGATTATGGCCTTTCGATGCAAAGCGCATCGCGAGCGATACGCGCTGCGCATAGAGCGCCTCGCGGGCTTCACGCTCCTTCGTTTCGCGCGCTTCGCGTTCGGCTTCTTCCTGCCGCACGCGCTCTTCCCAGCGGCGCATCTCTTCCGTGTAGATGCGGTCGTAGACCTCGCGTTGCGCGGGGTCGGAGAGAATCGCGTAGGCTTCCTTGATCTCGAGGAACTTCGCGCGGGCGACGTCTTCGTTGCCCACGTTGCGATCCGGGTGGCAACGCATCGCGGCCTTGCGATACGCGCGTTTGATTTCTTCTTCGGTGGCGTGCTCGTCCACGCCGAGCGTTTCGTATAACGTTGCCATCTTGCGTTCGGTGGGTGCGGGTCGTCGAGCATCCTAACACGCGAAAAACGGGGTCTTTTCGCGCGATGCGGCATTGCAACACGAACGGCTAGCGGCCGGTGATCGCGCGTGCGGCCATGGCGCCTAACGAATCGAAGATGGCGCGCGCGGGCTTCAGATAGCGCGCGATATGCAGCCGTATGTTCACCACGCCCGCCACGAAGATGAGAAGCGTGATGAGCAGATAGTCGCGCCGCTCCGGTACGAGGTGATAACGCGTATGCAGCAGCACGAACACGATCCACACGAACGCCGGCGCATGCAGCGTCCAATGACGCTGCGCGAAATGCCACGCGATGCGGCGCACATCGCGTCGTGAAGCGCGATCGAGGCCTGCGAGTTCGGGGCGTCGGCGGAAAGAGAAAGGCATGAGGTTCAACGCACGCTTTGCGTGCGCCATCATCGCGTCATAAAGCCTTGCGAGAATCGCGCGTCATTTCGCTCCAAGCATACCCGCCCGACCCTTTCCTTACGATGGCGCTTTCACTCGACGACATCCGTCATCTCTTCGATGAACACGGTTCAATCGCCTATAGCGGCGAGCCGGTCACGCAATTGCAGCACGCGCTGCAAAGCGCGACGCTCGCCGAGCAGGCGGGCGCGAGCCGCGAGCTGATCGTCGCGGCCTTGCTGCACGATCTCGGGCACCTGCTGAATCCGCAAGGCGAGACACCGAGCGAACGCGGCATCGACGATCTGCATCAGTACTTCGCGCTGCCGTTTCTGCGTCCGCTGTTTTCCGACGCCGTGCTCGAACCGATTCGCCTGCACGTCGATGCAAAACGCTGCCTTTGTGCGATCGATGCGTCGTATCACGCGCGGCTGTCGGCGGATTCGGTGCGCAGCCTCCAATTGCAAGGCGGCATATTCGACGATGAAACCGCGCAGGCCTTTCTCGCGAAGCCTTACGCGCGCGATGCCATCGCGCTGCGCCGATGGGACGATGAAGCGAAGGACGCGCGGCGCGTCACGCCCGCGCTGCCGCATTTCATGGAAATCGTGGCGAGCGTCGCGCTGAGTTAGGCGTCGCTGCATCGAAGCACGCACGTTCGCGTATCGCGCTAGACTGTGCGCCATGCGTCCATTCCCATTCGAAAGCGACTTGCAACAAGCCTTCAGCGCGCATACGAGCGCCGCATCGTGAAAGGCGGCAACTTCCGCATCACCGCCGCCGTCGTCGCTTCGGCGCTCTTCATGCAAAACATGGACGGCACGATCGTCGCGACCGCCATCCCGGCGATGGCCCGCGATCTGAACGTCGACGCCGTTCATCTGTCCAGCGCGATCACCGCCTATCTCGTTGCGCTGACCGTCTTCATTCCCGCGAGCGGCTGGGTCGCCGACCGTTTCGGCGCGCGCCGCGTGTTCATGTGGGCGATCGCGACGTTCACGCTCGCGTCCGTCGCGTGCGCCGCGGCGATGAACCTGCCGCAACTGCTCGCCGCGCGCGTTGTGCAAGGCCTCGGCGGCGCGATGATGGTGCCTGTCGGCCGTCTGATCCTGTTTCGCGGCGTCAAACGCGAGGAACTGCTGCAAGCGACGACATGGCTCACGATGCCCGCGCTCGTCGGTCCGTTGCTCGGCCCGCCGCTCGGCGGCTTTCTCACCGACGCGCTCTCGTGGCGCAGCATCTTCTGGGTCAACGTGCCGGTCGGCGTCGCCGGTCTCTTTCTCACCTGGAAGTTATTGCCGCCTTCGCCGCCCGAAGAACGCACGCCGCCCGATCTGCGCGGCATGCTGATGTCGGGCGCGTCGCTGAGTCTGTTCATGATCGGCATCGAGAGCGCGGGGCGCGGCGTGCTGCCGGCCGGCGTGCCGTGGATTTGCGTCGCCGTCGGCCTGCTGCTCTTTCGCGCGACCGTGCTGCATTGCCGGCGCGCGCCGAATCCGGCCATCGACTTTTCGTTGCTTTCGATCCCCACGTTCCACGCCGCGACGGTCGCGGGCAGCCTGTTTCGCGCCGGCGCGGGCGCGCTGCCCTTTCTCGTGCCGCTGACGCTACAGACGGGCTTTGGCTACAGCGCGACGGCGAGCGGCCTGGTCACGTTCGCGAGCGCGCTCGGCTCGTTCTGCATGCGCCCGATGACGGCGCTCGCGCTGCGGCGCTTCTCCGTGCGGACGGTTTTATGCGCGGGCAGCGTCGTGTTCGCGGCCGTGCTGCTCGTCTGCTCGACGATGTCGCAGGCCTGGCCCGCCGCCGCGATCTTCCTGCTCCTGCTGCTCGGCGGACTCGGCCGGTCGCTGAGTTTCGCGACGATGGGCGCGCT
Source organism: Caballeronia sp. NCF2 (assembly GCF_023631205.1). NCBI lineage: Bacteria > Pseudomonadati > Pseudomonadota > Betaproteobacteria > Burkholderiales > Burkholderiaceae > Caballeronia > Caballeronia sp. NCF2. The sequence goes on from NZ_JALQDN010000056.1 coordinate 25,984, forward strand.
CGCCTTCGCCGATGTGCCCAAGCCGCGCCTCGCCGCCGCGACCTCGTTCCAGGGCACCGCGCAACAGTTGATGAAGGCGGTCGGCGTGACGGTCGCCGCCGGCACGATTCAGGCGACGATGCTCGTTTCCGGCAGCGCGCATACCGAGCGCTGGCAACTGGCGTGCGGTTTCATCGTGACGGCGCTGGTCGTCCTGGCCTCGCTCCCGATGTTCGCGCGTCTCTCGGACGATGCGGGCGAAGGCATATCGGCGCCGGCTTCCAAGCGTGCCGAACGCACGTAATTCCTTCCGATCCGCGAAACAAAACATCAGATTTAAGACAAGTACATGATCCACAAGGCTTTTTTATGTGGCTATAATGCGATTCCGCTTTGATCTGGCCATCCGATGCGTCGTGTACTTGTCATCTTTGCCGCCCTTGCCCTCTCGCTGAACGGCGCGCCTGCCGCCCACGCACAGGACAATCCGCTCGCCGCCAGCAATCCGGTCGCGCAGTCCGCCGTCGCGCAAGACCCGAAGGCCGAGCAGGCAAGTCACAAGATTTCGGAAATGCTCACGCGCAAATTCGGCGTGGCGCGCCAAAAGGCGGAAACCATCGCAACGGCGGTCATGTCGTCCGCGTCGAAATATTCGCTGCCTCCGGCGCTTTTGCTCGCCATCATCTCGATCGAATCGCGCTTCAAGGAAACCGCCCGAGGGCCGAACAATGCAACGGGCCTCATGCAAGTGGTGCCGTCGGCGCACAAGAAACTGGTGCGCAACGTCGATCTGACGGATCCGGAAGACAACATCGAGACGGGCTCTGCCATCCTGCACGGGTATGTGAAGTCCGCTCAGGGCGATGTCGATGCCGCGCTGAAAAGCTACGGCGGTTCGCGCGCCTACGCCGAGAAGGTCAGCGTGCGCGCAAAGGCGTTCGAACCGGCCGCATCCGTCGATGCGGCGTCGGCGAGCGCTCAATAAGCTTTAATCTCGCGCGCCGCCGGGCGGATGCCGCAACACGTCCCGATGACGTCGCGGCGATCGCACCCGACTGCGCGCCGGCCTCGCTTCAATAGGCCTTTTTGGTGCCACTGCCGTCGGACTTCATGCCGCCCGAATTCATGTTGCCGTTGTTCGGCGCACTGCGTTGCACCGTGCCCTGATCCTGGCTCATGCCGTTGGTCGCGTCGTTGCCCATGCCGCTCTTCGCGCCGGTGCCGGTCGTGCCATCCGCCGAGCCGCCCATTCCCGTTCCGCCCATACCGACGCCGCCGCCCTTGCCGCCCGCAGCTGAACCTGCGCCGGCCGAACCGTTGCCGCCTGCGCCCATCGAACCGCCGCCGCCCGCTTGCGCATAGACGCCGCCCGACAAGCCGAGTACCAGCGCGGAAATCACCAACTTCTTCGTAGTCGCGTTCATTGCAAGTCTCCCGAGTTTGCGTATCGGTCGTCGCGTATGTCGTGCAACGACCGTGTCCGCATTAGCGCAAGGGACGTGCCGCGAGTCTCATCGCGTCAGACGATCAGTGGATCAGTAGCCGCACGGCACGTACGCATTGCGATAGTTGTCGTAGCAGTAGCCAGGCGGCTGCGCCGGCTGCGCATAAACAGGCTGTGCGTAGGCGGGCTCCGCATACGCGGGTTGCTGATAGACGGGTTGCGCGTAAGCCGGTTGAGCATTGGCGACCGATGTGACCAGCGCACCGAGCACCGCACCGCCGATCAGCGCGCCGACGATCGCACCGCCATCGCCGCCGTGGCCGCGGCCACCGCCGTGTCCGTGCGCCGAGGCTTGGCCCGCCATCGTCAGACTACCGATCATCAACAAGACAAGTGCTGTGCGTTTCATGAGCTTCTCCATTTCCCGTTTAGCCGGGTTCGTGGAAGTCATCTTAAGCAGACAGCTAAGAAATAACTGCATTACTTGGTAACCGCGCATTTCAACGATTACAAATAGGCTGATTCGTTCGGATTCCCAATCGTTAAAACCACAGTTACAAATGGAAGCGAATTCGCTACGACGTAACAGCTTTTTCAGCCGGTTCGGTAACGCAGATGCTCGCGCCCCAGCAATCCCGCCGCTTTTACCGCATGCCGTTTCATTTGCTCGCCACTGGTTACTGTTTGTCACCAGAAGAACGTCAACTGGATCGAAGCACGCGGCGTTTTCATCGTCAGCGCGGCGCACTGCGCGCCACGCGTCCTCGAATAAAAGATCAAGGGAGTTTCAAACCATGAAGAAGATCGTCGCTGCTCTCGCATCCGCCATGCTGGTCTCCACCGTATTCGCGCAAACCGCCGCCACCGACGCCGGCAAAGCGCAACTGAAGGCGAACAACGAAAAGGCCGAGGCGCAGGCGAGCGCCAACAAGAAGAAGGCCGAAGCACAGCGCGACGCCGCCAAGGCGCAGGCATCGGCGAATGAGGACAAGGCATCGGCGCAAGCCGACGCCAACAAGGAAGCCGCGAAGGTAGCGCAGGCGACCACGCCGGAACAGGCTTCCGACGCTCGCGGTGATGCCGCCAAGGCACAGGCGAAAGCCGACAAGAAAAAGCACGCTGCACAAAGCAAGGCCGACAAGAAAAAGCAGGACGCAGCGAAGGATGCCAACGTGGCACAAGCGAAGGCCGACAAGGAAAAGGTCGAAGCACAAAACGACGCGAACAAGTCGGCCGCCGATGCGAAGGTCGACGCGGCGAAGAAGTAAGGGAGGCGAGCGTCCCTCGCATTGCGCATCGGGCATTGCATATCAACAGACCGGTGCGTTCGATTCAGGCGAGCCTTCGGGCTCGCCTTTTTACTTGCCTATGTTCTCGGATCAGCGCGGCACGCGTTTCGATGGCGTCGTGCTCGGGCTCGACCTCATGCGCGATCCGCACGACGCCCCCATCGAAACGCACGGGGCGCGCTGATCAATCCACGCGCTCGATTTCATCCGCGACGGTTTCATGCTCGACGCTCGCATGATGCTCGCTCATCGGCATCGGCGATGCCTTTTTGCGCGAGCGCATCAGAAGACGCGCGCTATGCACGCCCGTCAGCACGACAGCGATCCAGATCGGCACATAAGTCCCGAGCTGGTGCGCTGAAAACGGCTCGCCGAGCAGCAGCACCGCCACGCCGACGAGCAGCACCGGTTCCACATAGCCAAGAATGCCGAATAGCGCGAGCGGCAGATGACGGCTCGCGCGCAGATACGACGCGAGCGCGATCGTGCTCAATGCGCCGAGTCCGGGAAGCAGCACGAGCCACAGATGCGGCGCGCCCGCGACCTCCGTGAACGCGCCGCGCGCGAACAGCATGAGCGCGGCGACGGGCGACATCAGCATGATCTCCACCGCGAACGACACGAGCGGGTCCGCGTTGAGCCGTCGACGCAACATGAAGTACGGCGGATAACCGAGCATCACGACGAGCGTCGGCCATGCGAACGCATGCGTGGCGATGAGCTCATGCGCAACGCCGACGGCCGCCGCCGCGACGCCTGCCCACTGGAATCCATCGAGCCGCTCGCCGTAGTGAAAGCGTCCGAGCAGCACCATCGCGAGGGGAAGCAGGAAATAGCCGAGCGATACTTCGAGCGCGCGCCCGTGCAGCGGCGCCCAGAGAAAGATCCACAACTGCAGGCCGAGCAGCGCGGCCGTGATCGCGAACATCAGCAGCAGTCGCGGCGTTTTGGCGAGCCTCGCGACGAGCGCGCATAATTGCGGCCAGCGCTTTCTCACGGCGACCAGCGCGAGCGCGCCCGGCAATGTCCACACGATACGCCACGCGAAGATGTCGAGGCCGTCGAGCGGCGCGAGCCATTTCGTGTAGCTCGACATGAGCGCGAAGAGCGCGGAAGCCGCGACGGACAGCGCGATGCCGCGCGCGAGGTCATGCTGATTCATCGGGAAGTCGCTGCGCGTTGAAGGTGAATGCAAGCCGGACACAACGTGAACTGCGCATTCTAAACGCCGCGAGCGCTTTGTTTTCGGAACGCGCTTCAAAGAAAACTGCCGCGCGCGCCCGCTTTTTGCTTCCTTCATGCTTCGCATTCGGCATGAACTCTGCCGCGTGAACATTGTCTCTTGCGGTTGTCTTTTGCCGGTCATGTTGATCGGCGACCCTTGTCGGTCCGGCGCGTTCAGCCGGCCTGTCCCTCAGTCCGAGCGGCACACCGCGCGATCATCCGCCGCTCACGTCGAAGCATCCGCTGCAACAACGCGCCGTGCCATCGTTTCCCGGTGGCACGCGAAGAAAACGCCGCATCGATGGAGACGTCATGACTCAAGCTGCCCTTTCCCCCCGCTTCAACAATGCCTTCGCAGAGGCTGTGCACACAGGACTCAGCAAGCGTCCGCAGAAAGAACTGCCGTCGATGTATCTGTATGACGAAGTGGGTTCGGCCCTCTTCGAAGTGATCACCGCGCTGCCCGAGTACGGCGTGACGCGCGCCGAAGAGCGCGTGCTGAAGGACCACGCGACGGATATCGTCGCGGCGATGCCCGGCGACATTCAGGTCGCGGAACTCGGCAGCGGCAGCGGCCGCAAGACGCGCCGCATCCTGGAAGCGCTGTGTAAGAAGCAGCCGACCGCCTATCATCCGATTGAAATTTCGCGCACCGCATTGCAGTTGTGCCGGCGCGAACTGAGCGATATCGAGCGCGTGTCGATTGTCGGACATGAACGCGACTACCTCGCCGGACTCTCCGAAGTCAGCGCCAAGCGCAAGGACGGCGAAAGACTGCTCGTGCTGTTTCTCGGCAGCACCATCGGCAATTTCGCGCGGCTTGCGGCGACGAAGTTCCTGTGCTCGATTCGCGGCATGCTGCAACCTGGCGACGCGCTTCTGCTCGGCACCGATCTCATCAAGCCGCTGCCGGTGTTGATCGCCGCGTACGACGATCCGATCGGCGTGACGGCCGCGTTCAACCTGAACATGCTCGCGCGCATCAATCGCGAACTGGGCGGCGACTTTCCGATCGACGCCTTCGAGCACGTCGCGCGCTTCAATCCGGATGCGCGCAGCGTCGAGATGCATTTGCGTGCGAAGCGCGCGCTTTCCGTACGCGTGCGCGGCGCGGATCTGCGCGTGGACTTCCGCGAAGGCGAAACGATCTGGACGGAAAGCAGCCACAAATATGCGGCCGATGAAGTCGCGCCCATCGCCGCCGATGCGGGCTTCGAATGCACGCATCAGTGGCGCGACGAGGAATGGAAGTTCGCGGAGAGCCTGCTGGTCGCGCGTTAGTGCTGCTCGAAGCGCTCGTAGCGTTTCTCGATGTGGCGCTCCTCGCTGTGAAACTCGGTGACGCGGGCATGCGGCGGCCCGCGTCGCAGCCATTCGAGCATCAGATCGACCTGATTGGCCGCGCCCTGCACGACCGCTTCGACGGAGCCGTCATCAAGATTGGCGACCCAGCCGCGCACGCCCAGCGCATGCGCCTTGCGCACCGTGTGATGCCTGAAACCGACGCCCTGCACGACGCCGCGCACACGCACGTAATAGGTTTCGATTCTCGTATCCAGATCCGGGCCCGGCATCGCGCTTACTCCTTTCCAGTGTTCATAGGCGCATTGTAGACACGCGCTTCAACTCAGGCGAAAGGGCTGCGCCATGTCGGCGTGTTCGCCCGAGCGCGGATGCGGCACGCGCGGCAACCTCACTTCGAACACCGTGCCCGTTTCGGACGTCGAGCGCACGGATACGTCGCCGCCATGCATCTGCGCGATTTCACGCGTGATGTAAAGCCCCAGCCCGAGGCCGCTCGACTCGTTCTGACGCCGGCCCGATCGATACGGCGCGAAGATCGTCGGCAGAACGTCCGCGGGAATCTCGCCGGCGTTTTGCACCGCGATGGTGATGTCCTCGGCGTTGCCGTCGAGGCGCACTTGAATCGCCGAGCCTTCGTGACCGTGCTGCAGCGCGTTGCCGATGAGATTCGAGAAGACCTGCGACAGCAGATCGCCGTCGCCCTGCAACAGCGTGTCGCCCTGACGCAGCACGAAGATGCGCCCCTTGCCGACGCGCGCCTCGTATTCATCGACGATATTCTTCGCGAGCGTCATCAACTCGACGGCGCGCGGCTGCAGCGTCACGCGCCCGCCACGCAGACGCGCAAGGTTCAGCAACTGATCCACCATCCGCACCATGCGCATGCCGCTCGACTTGATGCGCGTGCCGATGTTCGCCACGTTCTCGTCCTGCACGAAACGCGCGAGATATTCCGCCGACGCGATGACCGCGGAAAGCGGCGTGCGCAGATCGTGACCGAGCACGGCCATCAGCATTTCGTTCGCATCGAGCAGTTGCTGCACGGTCGCGAGCTGCGTCGCGAGTTGCTGCTTCTGACGCTCCATCTGAATGAAGACATCGACCTTCGAATTGAGGATGCGCGAATCGAAGGGCTTGTAGAGAAAATCCACCGCGCCCGCTTCATAGCCGCGAAACGTGCGGCTCGCGTCCTGCGCCGTCGCCGTGAGAAAGATGATCGGCACGTGCGCGGTGCGCGGGCTGCCGCGCATCAGTTCGGCGAGCTCGAAGCCGTCCATGCCCGGCATGTTGACGTCGAGGATCGCGAGCGCGACTTCGTGCTTGAGCAGCAGCTCCAGCGCGGCGGGGCCCGACTCGGCCTTCAGCACCGACAGATCCGGCCGCGCGAGCGACGCTTCGAGCGCGGTGATGTTGTTGCGAATGTCATCGACGATCAGCACGTGGATGGGTTGCGTCATCTGGTGACTCCTTGCCTTCTTTTCATGGCTGCCGGCCGATGCATTGCGACAGCCGCAACGCCATTTCATCGAGCGTCAGTACTTCATTCACCGCGTCCTCAGCGATCGCCGCGAGCGGCATCGCCGGGGCCGAGGCCGTCTCCGGGTTCTGCGCCCAGCACGCGCCGCCCGCCTCGCGGATCGCGCGCGCGCCGCGGGCGCCGTCGTCGTTCGCGCCGGAGAGCACGATGCCGAGCAGACGTTCGCCATACGCATGCGCCGCCGATTCGAACAGCACGTCCACCGATGGCCGCGAGAAGCGCACCGGCGGATCGACCGACAGCGCGATCGCCGGCGCCGCGCCGCCTTCCGCCTCGACGAGCATGTGATATCCCGGCGGCGCGAAATACACGGTGCCGGGCGCGATCTCGTCCTTGTCGAACGGCTCTTCGACGGCCAGTTCGCAGCGCGACGCGAACAATCCCGGCAAGAGGCTCGGCTGTCCTTGCCGCACATGCACGACGATCAGCACGGGCAGCACGAACGTCTTCGGCAGCGCGGGCAACAGATGATTGAGCGCCTCGACGCCGCCCGCCGATGCGCCGATCACGACTGCTCCGATGCGATGCGCGTCGAACATCGTCACACCTTCTGGTAAAGCCGCTCGCGCGCATTGAAATCCGCGAAGCGGTCTGCATAGGTGGAAAAGCGCAGGCTTTCCTTGCTGCCGAGCCCGAGAAATCCGCGCCGCACGAGCGAATCGCTGAACAGACCGAGCGCGCGATCCTGCAACGCGCGATCGAAATAGATCAGCACATTGCGGCACGACACGAGATGCGCTTCGAGAAACACGCTGTCGGTCGCGAGACTGTGATCCGCGAACACGACGCGCGACTTGAGCGTCTGCGAGAACTTCGCCGCGCCGTACGCGGCGTGATAGTAGTCCGACAGCGAACGCTTGCCGCCCGCCGCCAGATAGTTCTGACTGAAGCTCGCCATGCGTTCCAGCGGATAGATGCCGCTCTCGGCCTGACGCAGCGCTTCGGCGTTGATGTCGGTCGCGTAGAACACGGTGCGATCCGCGATCTTCTCTTCGGCGAAGAGCACGGCGAGCGACCACAATTCCTCGCCGGTGCTGCATCCCGCGACCCAGACCTTGATCGACGGATACGTCTGCAGAATCGGCACGACCTGCTCGCGAATCGCGCGAAAGTAGTGCGGATCGCGGAACATCTCGCTCACCTGCACCGTGAGGTACTGGAACAGCCGCGCGAACAGCGCCGGATCGCGCAGAATCCGCTCCTGCAAATGCGAGAGCGTCGGCAGGCCGAGATCGTTCACGGCTTGCGCGAGGCGTCTTCTCAGCGAACTCATCGAGTAATGCCGGAAGTCGTGCTGATAGCGCAGGTAGATCGCTTCCAGAATCAGCTTCAGTTCGATGTCGAACGTCGCTTCTTCGTCGTGACTGCCGTCGTTCGCCATGTTCATCGCTGCCGCAACCAAACCCGACATAAAGACACGAGCTTATCCACGTCGATGGGTTTCGATATGTAATCGTCCGCACCTGCCTCGAGACATTTCTCGCGATCGCTCGGCATCGCTTTCGCCGTCAGCGCGATGATCGGCAGACGCGCGTGCTCCGTGCGCTTGCGGATTTCGGTCATCGCGGTCAGGCCGTCCATTTCGGGCATCATGATGTCCATCAGCACGAGGTCGATATCGCTGCGGCGCGCGAGCGCTTCGAGCGCTTCGCGTCCGTTGCGCGCGATTTCGAGCGTGGCGCCGAGCGGCTCGATCACGCGCGACAGCGCGAAGATGTTGCGCACGTCGTCTTCGACGAGCAGGATCGTGCGGCCTTCGAACACGTCGTCGCGCTGACGCGCCGCGCGCAGCATGCGCTGCTGCTCCGGCGGCAGCGCGCTTTCCACGCTATGCAGGAACAGCGTCACTTCGTCGAGCAGACGCTCCGGCGATTTCGCTCCCTTGATGATGATCGATTTCGAATAGCGGCGCAGGCGCTGCTCTTCTTCCTGCGACAGCAGGCGTCCCGTATAGACGATGACCGGCGGCGACGCGTGCCCGCCGCTCGTCGACACGCGTTCGAGCAGTTCGTAACCGGAGCCGTCGGGCAGCGCGAGATCCATCACGACGCAATCGAACGGCACGCGCTGCATCTCCTCGATGGCCTCCGCGATCGATCCTGCCTCGACGATGCCCACCGTGTCGCTCGCGAGCAGCGCGTGAATGCTCTGACGCAACGCCGGATCGTCCTCGACGACGAGCACGCGGCGCATGCCCTGCGACGAGCGCGCTTCGAGCTTGCGGATCGCGTGCGCCAGTTCTTCGCGCGCGCTCGGCTTCAGCGTGTAGCCGATCGCGCCGAGATGCAGCGCGACATCGGCGTGATCGGTCGCGGAGACGATGTGAATCGGAATGTGACGCGTGAGCGGATCGTGCTTGAGCCATTCGAGCACGGTGAGGCCCGACTGATCCGGCAGGCCGATATCGAGCAGAATGCCGTTCGGCTGCAGCGAACGCGCGAGCTCGACGCCTTGCGTGGCGGTCGCCGCGTGCACGCAGTCGAAATCGAGTTCGTGCGCGAGATCGTAGAGGATGCGCGCGAACGGCTGATCGTCCTCGATGACGAGAATCACGCGATCCGGACGCTTGCGGTCGGCGCGGTCGTCGGCGATGCCGAGCGGCTCCGGACTGACCATGGGCGCCGGCATCGGCTGTACCGGCGCAGGCGCAGGCGCAGGCGCTGGCGCAGGTGCAGGCGCGGGCGCGGGCGCGGCCATGGGCTGCGCTTCCCGCATGTGACCGATCGTATCGAGCTTCGCGGTGACGGTGCCTTCGTGCGCCGCGATCGGCAGCGTCACCGAAAACACGCTGCCCTGCCCCAGTTCGCTCGACACGGACACCGATCCGCCGAGCAGTCGCGAAAACTCGCGCGAAATCGACAATCCGAGGCCGCTGCCGCCGTATTTGCGGCTCGTGGTGCCGTCGGCTTGCTGGAACGCCTGGAAGATCATCTCTTGCTTGTCGCGCGCGATGCCGATGCCCGTGTCGCGCACATCGAAACGCAGCGCGTTGTCGCCGGCGCGCTCGACCGCGACCGTCACGCGGCCGCGCTCGGTGAACTTGAATGCGTTCGACAGCAGATTGCGCAGCACCTGCAAGAGCCGCTGGCTGTCGGTGACGAAGTATTGCGGCACGTTCTCGCCGTGCGCGGTGACGAATTCGACGCCCTTGTTCGCCGCGATGGGCGCGAACGATTGCTGCAACGTCTGCAGGATCGCATCGACGGATGTGTGCGCGAACTGCACGTCCATCTGTCCGGCCTCGACCTTGGACAAATCGAGAATGTCGTTGATGAGCGAAAGCAGATCGCTGTTCGACGAATGGATCGTCGCGGCGAAGCGCACCTGTTCCTCGGTCAGGTTGCCTTGCTTGTTGTCCTGCAAGAGTTTCGCGAGGATCAGCGAACTGTTGAGCGGCGTGCGCAGTTCGTGCGACATGTTCGCGAGGAACTCCGACTTGTACTGGCTCGCGCGCTCCATTTCCAGCGCGTTCGCGGTCAGTTCCTGCTGCGCCTGCATCAGCTCGGACTTTTGCCGCTCCAGATGTTGCGTGTGCTCTTCGAGCTGCACGTTGGTCTGTTCGAGCTCGGCCTGCTGCTGTTCGAGACGCGCCTGCGAATCCTGCAGCGCGCGGCCGCGCTCCTCCAGTTCCTCGTTCGACACGCGCAACTCTTCCTGCTGGACCTGCAATTCCTCGCTCTGGCGCTGCGTTTCTTCGAGCAGTTCGACGAGACGCGCGCGATACCGCGACGAACGCAGCGCCATGCCGATCGGTTCCGAGGCCATGTCGAGCAGCGCGCGGGTATCGTCGAAACGGCCTTCGTTGCCGACGAAGCCGAGTTCGATCGCGCCCACGACGTCGCCATCGGCGAGAAGCGGCGCGATCACGACGCGCGACGCCGCCGCCGATCCCAGCGCCGAACCGGCCTTCAGATAGTGCGCGGACGCGTCGCGCAATTCGAGCACGCGCGCCTCTTCGACTGCCTGTCCGACGAGTCCCTGGCCGCGCGGTATCCTCGCTGGCGCGCTGGCATCGTCCGGCAGCGCCCACGACGCGACCCGCACGAGCGCATCGCCTTCGAGCGCGTAGACGACGCCGACTTTTGCATTCACGTACGGAATGATCGAACGCAGGATGCTCACGCCGATCGAAGCCGGAGACTGCTCGCCGCGCAATTTCTGCGCGAGTTGCACGATGCCCTGTTGCAGCCAGGTCGTGCGTTGTACGGCGAGCCGCGATTTGATATACAGATGCGCCACCGCTGCGAGCGCGAGCATGACGACGATGCCCATTGCGCGGTTGATCTGCAGCACGTCGCGGCTCGTGTTCGGATCGGTGGCGGCGAGTGCGTATCCTGCGAGCGTCAGCACGGTCGAGACGCCCGCCGTGACGATCGGCACGGCGGGGCGGTCGGCCCAGACGCAGAGCACGACGGGCAGCACGTAGAACACCCAGATCGCGATGCGGATCGGCGTGAGCACGTCGATGCAGAACACCACGGCGAGCGTGATTGCGATTGCGAGGTAAATCCAGGCGCTTAGGTTTCGAGTGTCTTGAGGCATCGCTTACCGGTTGTGTCCATGTTTTGCGCGGTCCTCGCGGCCGCGGCAGGCGAGGACCATAGCATGAGCCGCAAGCCCTTGTCACATCGGGCTTTGCAGCCTTTTTTCGGCGCGGCAATCGTTACAATCGAGGCCGCGCGGACGTTTTCAACGAGGTAAGAATGACTGATTTTTCCGGCTCTCGCGTGCTCGTCACGGGTGCTTCGGGGTTCGTCGGTTCCGCGGTCGCGCGGCTCGCCATCGAACGCGGTTTCGACGTGCGCGTGCTCGTGCGCAAGACCAGCCCGCGCAAGAACGTCGAATCGCTGGACGCGGAGATCGTCGTCGGCGACATGCGCGACGAAGCGTCCATGCGCGCCGCGCTCAAGGGCTGCCGCTTCCTGTTTCACGTAGCCGCCGATTACCGCATCTGGGCGCCGGATCCGGCCGAAATCGAACGCGCGAATCTCGAAGGCACCGAAGCGACGATGCGCGCGGCGCTGTCCGAAGGTGTCGAGCGCATCGTTTATACCAGCAGCGTCGCGACGCTCAAGGTGACGAGCTCGGGCGCGATCGTCGACGAGACGAAGCCGTCGGATGCGCAGAGCACCATCGGCGCATACAAGCGCAGCAAGGTGCTCGCGGAGCGCGCGGTCGAGCGCATGGTCGCGCAGAACGCGCTGCCGGCGGTGATCGTGAATCCGTCGACGCCGATCGGCCCGCGCGACGTGCGCCCGACACCGACCGGGCGCATCATCGTCGAAGCGGCGACCGGCAAGATCCCCGCGTTCGTCGATACGGGCCTCAATCTCGTGCACGTCGACGATGTCGCGAACGGGCACTTTCTCGCGCTCGAACGCGGCAAGATCGGCGAGCGATATATCCTGGGCGGCGAGAATCTGCCCTTGCAGCAGATGTTGGCGGACATCGCCGGATTCGTCGGGCGCAAGCCGCCGACCATCAAGCTGCCGCGCGGGCCGCTTTATCCGCTCGCGATCGGCGCGGAGCTGTTCGCGAAAGTGAGCGGAAAGGAGCCGTTCGTGACCGTCGACGCGCTGCGCATGTCGAAGAACAAGATGTACTTCACGTCGGCGAAGGCGGAACGCGAGCTGGGCTACGCCGCGCGGCCGTACGCGCAAGGTCTGAAGGACGCGCTGGACTGGTTCCGGGAGAACGGGTATCTCGCTGGATGAAGCGCCAAATCATTTCGTGAAACGTTCCGGCCATCGCGACGCGGCCGGAAGACAGCAACTCTTGTATAAGACTCGAAAAAAATTAAGTCATTGAATTCGCAAGAAAAACGCCCGTTTTGGCCAATTTCGCAAGCCGAAATTCACACGCGCGCCCTGCAAAATCAGGCAGAATAGCGGTTTGTTGCCGGAGGGGTGACGAGGCCGGCGGTTTTTTCCAACCTGTTTTCGGATGTCGAGACAAGCGATGAGTAATCAGCAACCCACCATCATCTACACCCTGACCGACGAAGCTCCGCTGCTCGCGACCAGCGCCTTTCTGCCGATCATCCGTGCCTTCACCGCGCCGGCGGGCGTCAACGTCGAGACGAGCGACATCTCCGTCGCGGCCCGCATCCTCGGCGAATTCCCCGAATTCCTGACCGACGAGCAAAAGGTCCCCGACAACCTCGCGAAGCTCGGCGAACTCACGCAGGACGCCGACACCAACATCATCAAGCTGCCGAACATCAGCGCGTCGCTGCATCAGCTGACGAGCGCGATCAAGGAACTGCAAAGCAAGGGCTACAAGCTGCCCGACTATCCCGAAGAGCCGAAGAACGACGAAGAAAAGGCCATCCGCGCGCGCTATGGCAAGTGCCTCGGCTCGGCCGTGAACCCGGTGCTGCGCGAAGGCAACTCGGACCGCCGCGCGCCGCTCGCCGTGAAGAACTACGCGAAGAAGCATCCGCACAGCATGGGCGAGTGGAGCATGGCGTCGCGCACGCACGTCGCGCACATGAAACACGGCGACTTCTATCACGGCGAAAAGTCCATCACGAACGATAAAGCCCGCGAAGTGCGCATGGAACTCGTGACGAAGCGCGGCGAAACCATCGTGCTGAAGCCGAAGGTCAAGCTGCAGGAAGGCGAGATCGTCGACAGCATGTTCATGAGCAAGAAGGCGCTCGTCGAGTTCTACGAAGACCAGATGCAGGATGCGTTCGACACGGGCGTCATGCTGTCGCTGCACGTCAAGGCGACCATGATGAAGGTCTCGCACCCGATCGTCTTCGGCCACGCCGTGAAGGTGTTCTACAAGGACGCGTTCGCCAAGCACGGCAAGCTCTTCGAAGAGCTGGGCATCAACGTGAACAACGGTCTCGTCGATCTGTACACGAAGATCGAAGCACTGCCGGAATCGCAACGCGATGAAGTCATCCGCGACATGCACGCGTGCCACGAGAAGCGCCCGGCGCTCGCCATGGTCGATTCGGCCAAGGGCATCTCGAACCTGCACGCGCCGAACGACGTGATCGTCGACGCATCCATGCCCGCGATGATCCGCGCGGGCGGCAAGATGTGGGGCGCCGACGGCCGTCCGCAAGACACGAAGTGCCTGATTCCGGAAAGCACGTTCGCGCGCATCTATCAGGAAATCATCAACTTCTGCAAGACCAACGGCGCGTTCGATCCGAAGACGATGGGCACGGTGCCGAACGTCGGCCTGATGGCGCAAAAGGCGGAAGAGTACGGCTCGCACGACAAGACGTTCGAGATCGCGGAAGACGGCACCGCGCGCATCGTCGACAACGCGACGGGCGAAGTCCTCGAAGGGCTGACGCAGGAAGTCGAGAAGGGCGACATCTGGCGCATGTGCCTCGTGAAGGACGCGCCGATCCGCGACTGGGTGAAGCTCGCCGTCACGCGCGTGAAGAACTCGGGCACGCCGGCCGTGTTCTGGCTCGACCCGTATCGTCCGCACGAAGCCGAACTCATCAAGAAGGTCGAGACGTACCTGAAGGATTACGACACGACCGGCCTCGACATCCAGATCATGTCGCAAGTGCGCGCGATGCGTTACACGCTCGAACGCGTGATCCGCGGCATGGACACGATCTCGGTCACGGGCAACATCCTGCGCGATTACCTCACCGACCTGTTCCCGATCATGGAACTCGGCACGAGCGCGAAGATGCTTTCCATCGTTCCGCTGATGGCGGGCGGCGGCCTGTACGAAACGGGCGCGGGCGGCTCGGCGCCGAAGCATGTTCAGCAGCTCGTGCAGGAAAACCATCTGCGCTGGGACTCGCTCGGCGAATTCCTCGCGCTGGCGGTGTCGCTGGAAGAGCTCGGCATCAAGAACGACAACGCGCGTGCGAAGCTCGTCGCGAAGGCGCTCGATTCGGCCACCGGCAAGCTGCTCGACAACAACAAGAGCCCGTCGCCGAAGACCGGCCAGCTCGACAATCGCGGCAGCCAGTTCTATCTCGCGATGTACTGGGCGCAGGAACTCGCGTCGCAGTCGGAAGACAAGGCGCTCGCCGAGCAGTTCGCGCCGCTCGCAAAGACGCTGGCCGAGAACGAGCAGAAGATCGTCGATGAACTCGCCGCCGTGCAGGGCAATGCGGTGGATATCGGCGGCTACTACAAGCCGGACGAGAAGAAGCTCGAAGCCGTGATGCGTCCGAGCAAGACGTTCAATGCCGCGCTCGAACAGGTGCGCGCGAAGTAAGCTGGGCTGGAGCGCGTTCTTTCGCGCTTCGGTGATGAAACCGGCATCGCCTTCGGGCATGCCGGTTTTTTTTGCGCGCGCCGCATCCAACGATCTTTACAGACGCCGGTTCGCCTCTGCATACACTGTCCGCCCCGACAGGAAACCTCATGCAGAACGATCTCATCCAGCGCGCCAGTCGAGCTTATGCGGAGCACGCGTTTGGCATCGCCGTCGAATTGGCCGATGAAGCCGTCGCCGAGAATCCGCGCAACGCCGATGCGCTTCATCTGCGCGGCCTGATCGCGCTGGCGCTGCGCAAGCCGGAAGACGCGCGAACGTGGCTCGCACGCGCCATCGAACTTTCCGCGCATCCGGGCTTTTGCAACTCGCTTTGCGTGACGCAGCTGCACCTGCGCGACTTCCCGGCCGCGGCGCAAAGCGCGCGCCTCGGACTGCGCATCGCCGATGAGCGCTTTCCGGATTACGGCGACATCGCCCTGCTTTGGTTCAACCTCGGACTTGCGCTGCAACTCGACGAGCAGATGGAAGCGGCGGCGCAGAGTTATCGGCGAGCGCTCGGGCATCGGCCGGATCACGCGGCATCGCATAACAATCTGGGCGCGGTACTCAACCGTCTGGGCGATCTCGACACGGCAATCGAGCATACGAAAGCCGCCATCGCGCTCGATCCGGACAACCTCGAAGCGCACAGCAATCTCGGCCATGCGCTGCTCGCGGCGGGACGCTACGACGAAGCGTGGCCGCATTTCGAGCACCGTTGGGCAAGCTTTCAGACGGACGGTCAGACGCTCGGCGCACGCGCGCCCGAGTTGCCGATTCCGCTCTGGCGCGGCGGCCCGCTTCCCGCCGGCGCGAGCCTGCTCGTGCTGCACGAACAAGGCTTCGGCGATGCGCTGCAATTCTGCCGCTACCTGCCGATGGCGCTGGAACGCTTCGCGCGCGTCGGCTATGTCTGTCCGGCGCCGCTGCGGCGGCTCTTCGAAGAATCGCTGTGCGCGCGCTGGCCGAACATCGTTCTCGTCGACGGAGACGCCGTCGATCTGTCCATGTGGACGCACCATTGCCCGCTGATGTCCTTGCCGATGTGTTTCGGCACGCGCATCGGCAATATTCCCGCGCCGACGCCCTATCTGCGCGCCGATCCCCAACGCGCGCGTTTCTGGGCGGAACGAATCGGCGAGCGCTCGATGCCGGCGGTCGGTCTCGTCTGGGCGGGCGGCCACACGCATTCGCGCGGCGACAAACGGCGCAGCATCGCGCCGGAAACGCTCGCGCCGCTGCTTTCGTATCGCGGCGTGCGATGGATCAGCCTGCAAAAGGCCGAGCACGCCGACAAGCAACTGCCGCCCGCGTTCGCCGGCCAGATCGCCGACTGGATGGACGGCGTCGGCGACTTCGCGGACACGGCCGCGCTCATCGACGGACTCGATCTCGTGATCGCGGTCGATACGTCGGTCGCGCATCTCGCCGCCGCGATGGGCAAGCGCGTCTGGCTGCTGAATCGCTTCGCGGGCTGCTGGCGGTGGCTGCGCGATCGCGACGACACGCCGTGGTATCCGGACATGCGCCTCTTCACGCAGACGAAGCGCGGCGACTGGACCGACGTGCTGACGCGCGTGCGCGCCGAACTCGAAAACCTCGGCGAGCGCGTCGTCTGACACACGGTTGCGTGCATTTCGTTACAAGGTGTGGCGGTATCGGAGAAGTCCAGCGGGTAGAATCGGGGCCTCACTGCTAGCACGCACGTTACAGACACACTCGCATGAATCTACAAGACCAGCTCGGCGCGCTGGAGTCGAGCCTCGATACGCTCCTTCAGACCGCTGCCGCATCTGCGCGCTCATCCGCCGGCTCGCCTGCCGCTCCGCCCGCCGTATCGGACGAACCGCCCGCTTTGCGCGATGTGCGCGAACCGGTCGATGCCGACGCGCCCGCCGAACCGCCCGCGCTGAACGAGCCCCCGACGCTCGTCGTGTCGCGCCCGGAGCGCGATGCGGTCGAAATGACGATCGCGGGCAAGACGGTGAAGCTGAGCCCGGAAGGTGTGTCGGAACTGATCGAGGAATTGTCGAACGTGCGCGCGTCGATGTCGCCGGATCAGCCTGCGGGCATTGCACCGGGATGGCGCTTCGCCGCCACGAAGAATCCCGTGATGGCGACGCAGAAATACGCGAACGGCGACCGCCTGCTGGTCTTGCGCCACGCCGGGCACGGCTGGGTGCCGTTCACGTTCTCGCCGAACATGGTCATCGAGCTGTATGCCATGTTGACGAAGAAGTGAGAAGCCGCGTTTACGAACCTTCCTGCGTCGGCGCCTGCACGCGCGCCTTCCATTGCCCGCCCTTCCCGCTCCAGTACCGCACGGCCGAGCCGATCGTCGCGCTGACGTAGAACAACGCGACGAGCGGCAGGAGCGGCGCCCACAACAGCGATCTGCGGTAGTAGCGCAGCATCGGACCATAGGCGATGCACATCAGCGCCCACGCGGCGCATGCGGGCCACGCGCTCGCGCCGTATGCCAGCGCGAGCACCGGCGGCGCGAGATAGATCACCGCCATACCGAGCACGGTGCCGGCAAGCAGCAGAGGCGAATAGCGCAATTGCGTGAACGCCGTGCGCGCGATCATGTTCCAGATGTCCCGCCAGCTATCGTACGGACGCAGCGACACGCTGTGCTCGGCGAGATCGAGGCGGATCGGGCGCGCGTCGTTGCGGCCCGCGCGATGCTTGATGCGCGCGGCGAGACTGCAATCGTCGATCAGTTCCTGCCGGATGGATTCGATCCCGCCCGCCTCCACGAGCGCCGAACGGCGCACCAGCATGCAGCCGCCTGCCGCGCCGGCGGTCGCCTTCTTCGCGTCGTTGACCCATTCGAACGGATAAAGCTTCGCGAAGAAGAAGACGAACGCCGGAATCAGCGCCTTTTCCCAAAGGGAATCGCAGCGCAGACGGACCATCAGCGAGACCAGATCGCGGTCTTCGAGAATCGTGCGCGCGACGAGTTGCGTGGCGGCATCGGCCGGATGGTGGATGTCCGCGTCCGTGAGCAGCAGGAATTCCGCGGGCAGGCCGAGCTTGTCGATCGCGCCGATGCCCTGCGACTGCGCCCACACCTTGCCCGACCAGCCCGGCGGCAGCGGCTGCGCGGTCAGGATCGTCAGACGGTCTTCGAGGCCGAGATCGCGGGCGGCGGCGAGCGCGACGTTCGCGGTGCCGTCGGTGCTGTGGTCATCGACGACGATCACATGGAACGCGCCCGCATAGTCCTGCTTGAGCAGCGAGCCAACCGCGCGGCCGATGACGTCGGCTTCGTTGCGCGCAGGCACGACGGCGACGAGCGCGGGCCATGCGCCGCGGCGCGCGATCTCGGCGTTGCCGACAGCGTGGATCGTCGTATCGGATAGCGCCGGCGCGGGTTGCGCGCGCCAGAATCCGCCGCGGGCGAACAGCAGCACGATCCAGATCAAGAAAGACAGCCAGGCGATCAATAGCATGAGTAAACGATTAGCTTGAAAACAGTGGCGCAGCCGATGCGCGCGATGGACCCGGCGTTGCGCGAAAAATACACCGGGGAAACAGCGCGGCGAGCCGGTCCGCGAGGCCGCGCGGCAAGGGCGCGTGGCGCGGATCTCGCCGCCATGCGGTCCGAAGCGTCCGACAGTTTACTGGGTTCTCAAAATCGCCGTATTTGCGTGTGCCGAAGCGCGTCGCGAAGTGAAGCGGGCATTGAGCACCCAAAAAGGGAACGCGTTAGAATACGCGGTCAACTTCGGCGCGCAGACCGACCCCACCGTGTCTTTTTTTCCGGTCTGCTTTCCCCGGCCTTCCTGACGCTTCCGAGCGTCGTTCGTGGCCAGGTCTTCGGGAAAGTGCGAGCTTCGCGCCGGCTAACCCGAGACCCGCGCCAGTCGGAGTTCGTTCGAATATGCGTATCATCCTTGCTCAACCCCGCGGCTTTTGTGCGGGCGTGGTCCGTGCGATCGAAATCGTCGATCGGGCCCTCGAACGGCATGGCGCACCGGTTTATGTGCGTCACGAGATCGTTCATAACCGTCATGTGGTCGACAACCTGCGTAGCAAGGGCGCAAAGTTCGTCGAAGAACTCGATGAAGTGCCGCACGGCGCGGTCGCGATTTTCAGCGCGCACGGCGTCGCGCAGAGCGTCGAGAAAGATGCGCGGACGCGCGGGCTCGACGTGCTCGACGCGACCTGCCCGCTCGTCACCAAGGTTCATGTGCAGGGCCGCCAGTATGTATCGCAGGGGCGCACGCTCATTCTGATCGGCCATGCGGGTCATCCGGAAGTCGAAGGCACGATCGGGCAGATTCCCGGCGTCGTCGTGCTGGTGCAGAGTGAAGCCGAAGTCGCGACAATGACGCTCGCGCCCGATACGCCCGTCGCCTATGTCACGCAGACGACGCTTTCCGTGGACGACACGCGCGGCATCATCGATGCCTTGCAGCGCCGCTTCACGGATATCGTCGGCCCGGACACGCGCGACATCTGCTACGCGACTCAGAATCGCCAGGCCGCCGTGCGCGAGCTGAGCACGCAAGTCGATGTGCTGCTCGTGGTCGGCGCCACCAACAGTTCCAATTCGAACCGCCTGCGGGAAATCGGCGCCGAGAGCGGCGTTCCGAGCTATCTCGTCGCGGACGGTTCGGAGATCAAGCCGGAATGGTTTGCCGACGTGCAAACGGTCGGCATCACCGCGGGCGCTTCGGCGCCCGAGGAAATGGTCAAACATGTGATCGATGCCCTGCGCGCGTTCGGACACGTCGAAGTCACGACGATGAACGGCCGCGAGGAAAAGGTCGAATTCAAACTCCCCGCGAAGCTCACTCAGCCGGTCGCCGCCGTTGCGGCAGCCGCGGTTCGCGAAGAATAAGGAGAGGACACAATTGTCTATCCCGATGCTCCAGAAGGCCCGCGTTGGCGCCTATATCTTCAAGCAACACCTGACGGGCACCAAGCGTTACCCGCTCGCGCTGATGCTGGAACCGCTGTTCCGCTGCAATCTCGCCTGTAACGGCTGCGGCAAGATCGACTATCCGGATCCGATCCTGAACCAGCGTCTGTCGCTGCAGGAATGCCTCGAAGCCGTCGACGAATGCGGCGCGCCGGTCGTGTCGATCGCGGGCGGCGAGCCGCTGCTGCACAAGGAAATGCCGCAGATCGTGAAGGGCATCATGGCGCGCAAGAAGTTCGTGTATCTCTGCACGAACGCGCTCCTGATGGAAAAGAAGATGGACGATTACGAGCCGAGCCCGTACTTCGTCTGGTCCGTGCATCTCGACGGCGATCGCGAGGCGCACGATCACTCGGTTTCGCAGCCGGGCACGTACGACAAGGCTGTCGCGGCCATCAAGGAAGCGAAGCGCCGCGGGTTCCGCGTGAACATCAACTGCACGCTGTTCAACGATGCGGAGCCGGAACGCGTCGCGAAGTTCTTCGACACGCTCGGTCCGATCGGCGTGGACGGCATCACGGTTTCGCCGGGCTATGCCTACGAGCGCGCTCCGGATCAGCAGCACTTCCTGAATCGCGAAAAGACGAAGAACCTGTTCCGCGAAATCTTCAAGCGCGGCAACAACGGCAAGAACTGGTCGTTCAGCCAGTCGACGCTGTTCCTCGATTTCCTCGCGGGCAACCAGACGTATCAATGCACGCCGTGGGGCAACCCGGCGCGCACGGTGTTCGGCTGGCAGAAGCCGTGCTATCTGGTCGGCGAAGGTTACGTGAAGACCTTCAAGGAACTGATGGAAACCACCGACTGGGACAAGTACGGCACGGGCAAGTACGAGAAGTGCGCGGACTGCATGGTCCACTGCGGCTTCGAGGCGACCGCCGTGATGGACACGGTGGCGCATCCGCTGAAGGCCGCGAAGATCGCGCTGTCGGGCCCGCGCACGACGGGCGCGTTCGCGAAGGATCTGCCGATCGACAAGCAGCGTCCGGCCGAGTACGTGTTCTCGAAGCACGTCGAGATCAAGCTGGAAGAGATCGGCCGCGCGCAGAAGAACAAGGGCGCCAAGACGGCGGCGGCGGTGAATTGAGCTTCGGTTGAACGGAGCGTGGAAAGGGCGAATGGCTTGGGTCATTCGCCCTTTTTGTTTTCTCTGCTACCGAATCGTCGTGACGTGTTCGTAGCTTCGAATCTGCCGGTCCTTGGTCACCAGCGGAGCGGATAGCGAACGCGCCGTCGCGACTATCATGCGGTCGGCTGGATCGCTATGGAACTCACCGGGAAGCTTGGCCGACGCAAGCGCGATATGACGGTCGATGGGTGCGGACATCGCACCTCGCGCAGCGCCCAAAAAAAACGCGACGGCTCTCACCGTCGCGTTATCTTCAATCACCACCCAGCAGCATCAACTCAGCAGCACTTCCCCGCTCCCGACCCGTACCTCGCCTCCTGCCGCTCGCGGAAGAACTCCGCGTAGCTCATCACCGGCTTGTCGGGATGCGTCGTCTGCATGTGCGTGACATACGCGTCGTAATCGGGCATCCCGACCATCAGACGCATCGTCTGGCCGAGATACCGTCCTGCCTGCCGAAGATCGCTGAACATCGCTCGACTCCTTAGTGGCCCGCGCGCACCGCGGTGGAAGCGCCGGAAGGCATCGCTTCGAACGGCGTTTCGCGCACGGTCGGCTTCGCTTCGCGACGCGCCCGCAGCACGGCCAGCACGCCATATACCGCGATGCTCAACACCACGAAGATGAACAGGCCGGCAAGCGCCGCATCGACGTAATCGTTGAAGATGATGCGCTGCATTTCCGCGAGCGACTTCGCCGGCGCCATCACCTTGCCCGCGTCGTAGGCGTCCTTCAGCTTGCCGGCGTGCGCGAGGAAGCCGACCTTCGGATTCGCATCGAAAATCTTCTGCCAGCCGGCCGTCAACGTGCAGATGAGCAGCCACGCAGTCGGCACGAGCGTGACCCACGCATAGCGTTCGCGCTTCATCTTGAACAGCACCACGGTGCCGAGCATCAGCGCGATGCCCGCGAGCATCTGATTCGAGATGCCGAAGAGCGGCCACAGCGTGTTGATGCCGCCGAACGGATCGACCACGCCCTGATACAGGAAGTAGCCCCACGCGGCGACGCACAGGCCCGTCGCGACGAGGTTGGCCGGCAGCGATTCCGTGCGGCGCAGCGCCGGGTGGAACGTGCCGAGCAAGTCTTGCAGCATGAAGCGGCCGGCGCGCGTGCCCGCATCGACGGCGGTGAGGATGAACAGCGCCTCGAACAGAATGGCGAAGTGATACCAGAACGCCATCATCGCCGGGCCGCCGATCACCTGATGAAGAATGTGCGCCATGCCGACCGCGAGCGTCGGCGCGCCGCCGGCACGCGCGACGATGGTCGTCTCGCCGACCGCCTTCGCCGTCGACGTCAGCATGTCGGGCGTCAGCACGAAGCCCCAGCCCGAGACGGTCTGCGCGACCGCTTCGGGCGTCGAGCCGAGCAGCGCGGCCGGGCTGTTCATCGCGAAGTAGACGCCCGGTTCGATCACGCACGCGGCGACGAGCGCCATGATCGCGACGAACGATTCCATCAGCATCGCGCCGTAGCCGATGAAGCGCATGTTGACTTCGTTGTCGATCATCTTGGGCGTCGTGCCCGACGAGATCAGCGCGTGGAAGCCCGACACCGCGCCGCATGCGATCGTGATGAAGAGGAACGGGAACAGATTGCCCGACCACACGGGACCCGTGCCATCGACGAACTTCGTGAAGGCCGGCATCTTCAGTTCGGGCGCGACGATGAGAATCCCGATCGCGAGGCCGAGGATCGTGCCGATCTTGAGGAACGTCGACAGATAATCGCGCGGCGCGAGCAGCAGCCATACCGGCAGCACCGACGCCACGAAACCGTAGCCGATCAGAATCCACACGAGCTGCACGCCGGTGAACGTGAAGTACGGCGCGAGCGTCGCGGATTCGGCGACTTGTCCGCCGTACACGATCGCGAGCATCAGACCGACGAAGCCGATGATCGACACCTCGCCGATGCGTCCCGGGCGAATGTAGCGCGTATAGACACCCATGAAGAGCGCGATCGGAATCGTCGCGGCAACCGTGAACGTGCCCCACGGCGAATTCGTCAGCGCCTTCACGACGATCAGCGCGAGCACCGCGAGAATGATCACCATGATGAGGAACGCGCCGAACAGCGCGATCACGCCGGGCACGGTGCCGAGTTCCATCTTGATGAGATCGCCGAGCGAGCGGCCATCGCGGCGCGTCGAGATGAACAGGACGACGAAGTCCTGCACCGCGCCCGCGAACACCACGCCCGCGAGAATCCACAGCATGCCGGGCGTGTAGCCCATCTGCGCCGCCAGCACCGGGCCGACGAGCGGACCCGCGCCCGCGATCGCCGCGAAGTGATGGCCGAACAGCACGTACTTGTTGGTCGGCACGTAGTCGAGACCGTCGTTGTGACGAACGGCCGGCGTCATGCGCAGGCCGTCGAGCTGCAGCACTTTCGTCGCGATGAAGCGTGAGTAGAAGCGGTAAGCGATGAGATAGACGCAGACCGCCGCGATGACGATCCATAGTGCGCTGATCCGCTCGCTGTGCGCGAGCGCGATGGTGCCGAATGCGAACGCGCCCAGTAGCGCGAGCGCGATCCAGACCAGGAATCCGGAAGCCCGATTCATGGCGTCTCCTTAGTTATTGACCCTTCCGGGCCGATGATTGCGCCGTGATAGCGCATTGGGCGGTAGTATTCGCTTTCGCCCGGGCGCTTACAAGCGCATAACTACTTATGCGCGCTACGTGGCTTCACGTAGCGGAAAACCCTGTGTTTCCAGCAAGCGGCGCGCCGCGGCTTCGAATGTGAACACCCTGTATCGATGAATCTCAAGGCAAAGATCTTCCTGCTCGCGATCGTGCCGTTCGCGCTTGCGATCGGCGGCATCACCTACGGCGTGCGCCAGCAGGCGCAAGCGCTCGCAGCAGCGCAGCACGACACGACGCAGGCCGCGTACCTGTCGAGCAAGGAGATCGAACTGCGCCATTACGTCGAGATTGCGACGAGCGCGATCGCGCCTTATTACGACGCACCCGCCGACGATCCGCGCAGCGACGACGAACGCCGCCGCCTCGCGCTCGATGCGCTTCAACGTCTCGACTTCGGGCAGGACGGCTACTTTTTCGTCTACACGATGCGCGGCACGTCGCTGATGCATCCGCGCCAGCCGGATCTCGTCGGACGCGATCTCTGGCTCATGCGCGATCCGAACGGCGCGCTGACCATCCAGGAGCTGATTCAACAGGCGTCGAAAGGCGGCGGCTATGTGCGCTACGTGTGGCGACGTCCGTCGACCGGACTGATCGCGCCGAAGCTCGGCTATGTCGTGCCGCTCGAACGCTGGGGCTGGATGATGGGCACGGGCATCTATCTGGAAGATGTCGAGACGACGCTCGCGCGCATCGATTCGCAAGCAGCCGGGAATATCCGCCGCACGCTCATGTGGATCGGCGCGATCGCGCTTTTCGGGCTCGCGATCATCGCGGTGTGCGGCGCGGTGCTCAACATCAGCGAGCACCGCAGCGCGGACGCGAAGTTGAAGCGCCTCGCGCGGCAAGTCGTCGATTCGCAGGAACAGGAACGCGCGCGGCTATCGCGCGAATTGCACGACGGCATCAGCCAGATGCTCGTCTCCGTGAAGCTGCTGCTCGAATCGGCGCTGGCGCGTTTCGAACGGAGCGCGGCGCGCGAACCGACCGCCGAAGCCGCGCTCGCGACGAGCCTCGGACGCCTTTCCGGCACGCTGCGCGAAGTGCGCCGCATCTCGCACGCGCTGCGTCCCGCGATGCTCGACGATCTCGGCCTCGCCGCCGCGCTCGAACAGCTCGCGCGCGAATTCGACGGACAGGACGGCCCCGAAGTGCGCTTCGAAGCGACCGCCGAGGGCAAGCCTTGTGCACCGCAACGCGCGACGCTGCCCGATCCCGTCAATACCGTGCTCTTCCGCATCGCGCAGGAAGCGCTGACCAACGTCGCGCGGCACGCGCAGGCTTCGCGCGCGGCGGTCACGCTCGATATCGCGACGCACGCCGTCACGCTCGACATCACCGACAACGGCCGCGGCTTCGACGCGCACGACGCGTTTTCCGATCCGGCGAGCGGCATCGGCCTGCGCAACATGCGCGAGCGGCTCGACACGCTCGGCGGCACGCTCGCGATCGACTCGCAGCCGGGCCGCACGTCGATCGTGGCGCGCGTACCGCTGCCGCTCGCCGCACCGAATCTTCAAGGACATACCGATGAGCGCTGAAATCGCCCGCATCATTCTGGTCGACGACCATCCGCTCGTGCGCGACGGCTTGCGCGCGCGGCTCGACTCCGTGCCGCATCTGCGCGTGATCGGCGAGGCCGGCAACGCGAAGGAAGCGCTCGCGCTCGCCGCCGACGAAGCGAATCCGCCCGATCTCGCGCTAATGGACGTCGGCATGGCCGGCATGAGCGGAATCGAACTCGCGGCGCTGTTCCACGAGCGGCATCCGGGTATCCGCGTGCTGATGCTGTCGATGCACGACAACGTGGAATACGTGAAGCAGGCGGTGCGCGCGGGCGCGAGCGGCTACGTGCTGAAGGATTCGCCCGCCGCCGAGATCATTCAGGCGATCGGCGCGGTGCTCGCCGGCAAGACGTTTTTCAGCGCCGGGCTGGCCGCGCGCATGATCCAGGCACAGTCGATGCAGACGCCGCTCGAACGCCTGACGCCGCGCGAACTCGACATTCTGGATGCGCTCGCCGAAGGCTTATCGAGCAAGCAGATTGCGCAGCAGCATGGGCTGTCGGTGCGGACGGTGGAAACGCATCGACAGAACATGAAGCGCAAACTGGATATCGACGGACAGGCCGAACTCATCAAATTCGCGGTGGAGCACCGCCGCACCTGAATCCCGGCCCGGCCTGACAGAGAGCGATCAGCCCGCGGAACGGGCGTTATGCTCGGAAAGGAACTTGATGAGACCGTCGACGCCGCCCTTTTGCAGCTGACCGACGAATTGTTGCTGATAGACCTGGATGAGCCATGCGCCCATCATGTCGATGTCGTAGATTTTCCAGCCCTGCGGTGTCTTCTGCAGGCGATAGCGCACCGGATTGTCGCCGCCCGTGGAAATGACATGTGATTCGACGACGGTGTCCTTCGCGTTGGCGTCGACGTTGGGCGCGTCGAACTTGAAGGTCACGTCCTGATCGCGGAGCTGCGCGAGCGATGCCGCGTAGGTGCGGACCAGCAGCGTCTGGAACTGGTCGTAAAGCTGCTTCTGCTGCTCGGGCGTGGCGGTCGCCCACGCCTTGCCGACCGCGATGCGCGTCGTGCGCTGGAAGTCGGTGGCGGGCAGGAAACGCGTCTCGACGAGTTGCGTGATCTTCGCCATGTCGCCGCCGCGCGCTTGCGGGTCGGCCTTCATGGCCTTGACCGTGCCTTCGACGGCATTCTTGACGACGGCATCGGGACTCGTTTGTGCGAATGCCTCGCCTGTGAAAGACATCGAGGCAAGGAGGAAAGCGAAGCAAATAGACAGATAGCGTTTCATGGCACCCGTTCTCTAATCAGGTTTGGTGGCGCGGGTAGTGCGGCCTTCGGACGTTGCAGGAGCGGCCAGGCGGCTGCGAGTCAGTATATCGACACCTTGCCAGCGTAACAGTTCAAGGACGGACCGTTCAGTGCTCCCGGTATACTTGCGCGGCATCATGCGATTCACGCGCTCGCGCGCGCAAAAATAACAGGCACTCCAGGTAACGTCTTCATGCTGACGTCCAACATTACTCGCTTCGTCACCCTCGCCATTCGCCGGCCGGCGTGGATTATCGCCGTTTCGCTGCTGCTCGGCGTGCTGTCCACGATTTATGTCGTCCATCACTTCAAGATCAGCACCGACGTCAGCCAACTGATCGAGACGGAGCCGGAGTGGGCCGCGCGCAGCAAGGCCATCGAGGAAGCGTTTCCGCAGCGCGGCGCGGCATTGCTGATCGTCGTTCAGGCGCCCGCGCAGGAATTCGCCGATGCCGCCGCAAGCGCGCTCGCCGCCGCGCTCGCGAAAGAGCCGGAGCGCTTCAGGTCGGTGTCGCAACCGGCGGGCGGCGAGTTCTTCGAGCACAACGGACTGCTTTATCTCCCGACGGAGGAGGTCGAGCAGGTCACGAAACAGCTCGTGCAGGCGCGTCCGCTCATCAATACGCTCGCGCACGACCCGACGCTCACCGGCCTCGCGCAGACGCTCAACACCACGCTCAACCTGCCGCTGACGCTCGGACAGGTCAATCTCGGCCAGATGGCCGGCTTGCTCGGCAAGAGCGCGACCGTGCTCGATCGCGTGCTGGCGAATCAGCCGGCGGCGTTCTCATGGCGCGGCCTCGCGGATTCGTCGCCGAACGATGCGCCCGGGCGCGCGTTTGTCACCGTGTTGCCGGAGTTGAACTTCAACGCGCTGAAGGCGGCGGCGGGCACCTCGGAAGAGATTCGCGCGAAGGCGGCGGAACTCGGCATCGACAAGAAGTACGGCGCGACGCTGCATCTGACGGGCGCGCAGCCGCTCGCCGACGAAGAGTTCGCGTCCGTGCAGGACGGCGCCGTGCTCAACGGCGTGCTGACCTTCCTCGTCGTGCTGATGATCCTCTGGGTCGCGCTGCGTTCCAAGCGCATGATCCTCGCGGTGTTCATCACCCTCTTCGTCGGGCTCGCGATCACGGCGGCGCTCGGACTCATGATGGTCCACGCGCTCAACATGATCTCGGTCGCGTTCATGGTGCTCTTCGTCGGACTCGGCGTGGACTTCGGCATCCAGTTCGGCGTGAAGTATCGCGAAGAGCGCTACAAGCACAAGCGGCTCGATGTGTCGCTCGCGGAAACCGCGCGCCATGTCGCGGTGCCGCTCACGCTCGCCGCCGCCGCGACCGCCGCGAGCTTCTTCTCGTTTCTGCCGACCGCGTATCGCGGCGTGTCGGAGCTGGGGCTGAT
This sequence comes from Caballeronia sp. NCF2, assembly GCF_023631205.1. NCBI lineage: Bacteria > Pseudomonadati > Pseudomonadota > Betaproteobacteria > Burkholderiales > Burkholderiaceae > Caballeronia > Caballeronia sp. NCF2. The sequence continues at coordinate 53,957 of NZ_JALQDN010000056.1, forward strand.
CGCGGGCGTCGGCATGTTCGTCGCGTATGCCACCAACATGACGCTGCTGCCCGCGCTCATCAAGGTGTTCGCGCCGCCGGGCGAAGCGCAATCGCCGGGCTTTCCGATTCTTGCGCCCGTCGACGAGTTCCTCGACAGGCATCGCAAGCCGGTGCTGATTGGCACGCTCGTCATCGTGATCGGCGCGCTGCCGCTGCTCTTCAATCTGCGATTCGACTTCAATCCGCTGCATCTGAAGGATCCGCACACCGAGTCGATGGCGACGCTCATCTCGCTGCAGGACTCGCCGGAAGGCGCGGTGAACGACGTCGCCGTGCTCGCGCCCTCGCTCGCCGATGCGGATGCCATCGCCGCGAAGCTGAAGAAGCTGCCGGAAGTCGGCAGCGCCACGACGCTCTCGTCGCTCATTCCCGGCGATCAGCCGAAGAAGCTCGAACTGATCAAGGCCGCCGCCGATCAGCTTTTGCCCGCGCTCGATCAGCAGACGGCCTCGCCCGTGACGGACGCCGTGCGCGTGGCGGCGTTGAAGCGCGTATCGAGCCAGCTCTCGCTCGCCGCCGACGAGCATCCCGGTCCGGGCGATAAGGAAGCGAAGCATCTGTCCGAAACGCTCGCGAAGCTGGCGCAAGCCGACGCCGCGACGCGCGATCGCGCCGAGCATGCGATGGCCGAGCCGCTGCGTATCGCGCTCGCGCAATTGCGCGCGCTGCTCACGCCGGCGGAGATCACGCGCGAAACGCTGCCGCCGCACATGGTCGCGTCGTTCGTGACGCCGAACGGCCAGGCGCTCGTCGATGTCGCGCCGAAGATTCCGCCTGGCGTCGATCCCAACGACGACGCGCTGCTCGCGCACTTCGCCGATGCCGTGCAGAAAGCCGAGCCGAACGCGATCGGCGGGCCGATCTCCGTGCGTCATTCGGCGGAAACGATCATCAAAGCGTTCGAGCAGGCGGCGCTCTATTCGCTGATCGCGATCGCGGTGCTGCTGTGGATCGCGCTGCGCCGTTTTGGCGACGTTCTGAGAACTTTGGTACCGTTGCTCGTTTCCGCGATCGTCACGCTGGAATTGTGCGTCGTCTTCAGGATGCCGCTCAACTTCGCGAACATCATCGCGTTGCCGCTCATGCTGGGCGTCGGCGTCGCCTTCAAGATCTATTTCGTGATGGCGTGGCGTTCCGGCCAGACCCGGCTGCTTCAGTCCAGTCTCACGCATGCCGTTATGTTCAGTGCGGCCACGACCGCGACCGCATTCGGCAGCCTGTGGTTTTCCCATCATCCGGGCACGTCCAGCATGGGACGGCTGCTGGCGCTGTCGCTCTTTTGCACGCTGATCGGCGCGGTGGTCTTTCAGCCGGTATTGATGGGCAAGCCGCGCAAGGTGCGCGCGGCGGCGCGCGCGAAGCTCAGGGCGGCGCAACGACATGACAACCTAAGAGGAATTGAAGAATGAAGTCGGGATCGACGGCTTTGACCGCTCGTGCTGTGCGTAAATTGGGCTTGAGTCTCGCGATTGTGGGCGCGCTCGCGACGACGGGATGCGCGACCGGCACGGATCGCAATCCGAAGGATCCGCTCGAACCGATGAACCGCAAGATCTTCACGTTCAACGACACGCTCGATACCTATGTCGCCAAGCCGGTCGCGCAGTTCTACGTCGATTACACGCCGAGCCCGTTCCGCACGGCCGTCAGCAACTTCTTCTCGAATCTCGGCGATTTCTCCAACTTCGCGAACAACCTGCTGCAGTTGAAGATCACCGATGCGACGCAAGATCTGATGCGTATCGCGATGAACTCGGTATTCGGCATCGGCGGTCTGATCGATATCGCATCGCCGGCGGGTCTGCCGAAGCATCATCAGGATTTCGGGCTGACGCTCGGGCACTACGGCATGCCATCGGGACCGTATTTGGTGCTGCCGCTGCTCGGCCCGAGCTCGTTCCGCGACTCGACGACGTGGCTCGTCGACTGGCGCGTGAATCCGTTGAGCTATTCCGATGCGGAGATTCGCTGGCCGCTCTTCGGCCTGAACTTCGTGAGCGCGCGGGCCGACCTGATCGGCGCGACCGATCTGCTTTCCGCTGCCGCCCTCGACAAATACGCGTTCGTGCGCGACGCGTATACGCAGCGGCGTCAGTATTTGCTGACGGGCGGCGGCGCGAGCTCGCTGCCCGACTACGGCGACGAAGGCGCATCGGCGCCCGAAGGCGCGAGCGCGCCGGGCGAAACCGGCGGCGGCAGCACGGAGCAAGGCTTGCCGACGTATGTGGATCCGGGCGCGGCGGCATCGCCGGCCGGTGGCGTCGGCGGGAAATCGCCTGCGCCGGAAGAGAACGCGCCGAAGACTCAGCCGTCGCCGAGTTCGAGCAAGGCGCAGGGATTGCCGCAGTACGACGATCCCGCAGCGCAGCCTGCGAAGTGACGAGCTCGTAAAACGAAACGGGCGCTTCGGCGCCCGTTTTCTCTTTAATGTGCGGCTTCTTCCGCGACTTCTTCGAGCAAGTCGTCGCCCGACACTTTCGGCGCTTCGACGACGCCCTGATCGCGGCGATAGGCTTCGAACAATTCATCCGCGTAGCGAATTTGCGTCCGGCCGTGCGGCGCGGGCTCGCCCTGTTCGTTCAGATTGACGAACACCATCTTCTCGACGGTCAGAATGCTTTTTCGCGTGATCTTGTTGCGCACTTCGGCGCGCAGTGTGATCGACGTGCGGCCGAATTGCGTCGCGGTGATGCCGAGTTCGATGATGTCGCCCTGCCGCGCCGAGCTCACGAAGTTGATTTCCGACATGAACTTGGTCACGACGCGCTGATTGCCCAGCTGCGAGATGGCGTAGATCGCGGCTTCTTCGTCGATCCAGCGCAACAGGCTGCCGCCGAAGAGCGTGCCGTTCGGGTTCAGGTCTTCGGGCTTGACCCATTTACGGGTGTGGAAATTCATTTGCGGTACCTCGCTTTCATTGCTGCGCGCGTCGCGGAGTTCCTGTAGACGCGCGCTCGATCAGGGTTTTCCCTGATTATACCGAGATGAGGGTTAACCCGCAGAAAGCAAGGGATGAGACCAAAGCGCTATGCCACCACCAACGCCCGCGCCGATTCCATCGCGTGCCGCGCCTGCACGAGCGTCGCGCGGGCGGCGCGGGCATCGGATGCAAGGCGCAGAAGCGCGCCCAACTGCGCCGGATCGCGGACCAATTCGCGCAAAATCGGACCGATCGCCGTCGTGCCGTCATCGCGCAAACCGGCCGTCGCGGCGGTCGGCAACGTTCGCCACGCGGGATCGACCACGGCGCGGCACACTGCGAACGGCAAGCCGCGCGCCGTCGCGATGGCCCCGGCGATATGCGATTCCATATCGACGGCCAGCGCGCCCGTCGACGAATGCAGCGAGCGCTTTTCCGCCTCGGTCTTGACGGGCGCCGTGACGCCAGCCGTCTTGCCGCGCCGCGTGACGCGCTCGACGGGCGTGCCCGCGAACGCATCGACGATGCGCGCCGACCACGCCGCATCGGTATGCAGCTCGCCGAAAGGACCGCACACGCTGTCGGCGACGATCAGCGCGCCCGGCTTCAGATCCGGTGCGAGCCCGCCCGCCGTGCCGAAGCTGACGATTCCCGAACAGCCGCGCGTGAGCGCATCGGACAGCGCGCGCTCGAGCAGATCGGCGCGCGCCGCGAATACGACATCGACGCCGCGTCCGCGCACGATCTTCGCCTCGAACGCCATGCCGGTCACGGCGACGACGGGCGCGTTCACATCGCCGCCGTCACGCGCGTGAGCCCGTCGCGCGTCAGATTGCGATAGCGCGCGAGCGCCCACAGCGGGAAGAACTTGCGATAGCCGTGGTATCGCAGATAGAACACGCGCGGAAAACCGGTCGCGGTGAAGCGCGTTTCATCCCACAGGCCGTGCTTTTGCTGCGTCTTCAGCAGATAGCCGACGCCGCGCGCGACCGCCGGATGCTCGACGAGACCGGCCGCCATCAGCCCGAGCAGCGCCCACGCCGTCTGCGACGCGGTGCTCGGCGCCTGCTCATAACCGCGATAGTCGAGCTTGTAGCTGTCGCCGTCCTCGCCCCAGCCGCCGTCGTCGTTCTGGATGCCGATGAGCCAGTCCGCCGCGCGCTTCATGCGCGTGTCCGTGGGCGCGACGCCCGCCGCGTTCAGCGCGGACATCGCCGACCAGGTGCCGTAGATGAAATTCATGCCCCAGCGCCCGTACCAGCTTCCGTCGCGCTCCTGATCTCGCACGATGTACTCGAACGCGCGACGCGCCGGCTCGCTGTTCAACGACGTCTCGCCGAGTTGCGCGAGCATCGACAGGCAGCGCGCGGAAACGTCGACGGTCGGCGGATCGAGCAGCGCGCCGTGATCCGAGAACGGGATGTTGTTCAGGTAAAACTGCGTGTTTTCGGGCTCGAACGCGCCCCAGCCGCCGTCGCTGCTCTGCATGCCGACGACCCATTCACGCGCGCGCGCAATCGACTCGCCGTACAGCGCCGTGCCGTTTTCGCGATCGGCGCGTTCCATCGCCATCGCGACGACGGCGGTGTCGTCGACATCCGGATAGTGCGGGTTCGCGAACTGGAACGCCCAGCCGCCGGGCCGCACGTCCGGGCGGCGCGAAACCCAGTCGCCGCGCACGTCGAGAATCTGCAGCGGCACCAGCCAGTCGAGGCCGCGCCGGACCGCCGCGCGCGCCTTCGGCACGCCGGTTTCGAGCAGCGCGTGCGCCGCGAGCGACGTGTCCCACACCGGCGACAGACACGGCTGGCAATACGCTTCGCCGTCGTCGGCCGGGTCGATGACGAGCAGCTTGTCGAGCGACTTGCGCGCGATCGCGCGGTTCGGATGCTCGGGCGGATAGCCGAGCACGTCGTACATCATCACCGAGTTGGCCATCGCCGGGAAAATCGCGCCGAGGCCGTCCTCGCCGTTCAGCCGCTCGTCGACGAAACGCACGGCTTCATCGATCGCGCGTTCGCGGCCGGCTTTCGGCAGAAGCGGATCGGCGACGCGCAGAATCGAATCGACCACGCGGAAAAAGGCGAACCAGCCGCGGCTCTGGTGCCCGGCGCGCGACGGCATCCCGGTATTGACCGGCGGGTTCGTGAACACTTCGTCGATACGCACGCCGCGCGGATTGCGGGCGCGCGGGCGCTTGGCGTTGAGCACGAGCATCGGCACGATCACCGTGCGCGCCCAGTACGACACCTTCGACAGATGGAACGGGAACCACATCGGCAGACGCATGATCTCGACGGGCATCATCGGCACCGCGCGCCACGACACGACGCCGAACAGCGCGAGCAGGATACGGGTGAACACGTTCACTTTCTCCGCGCCGCCCGCGGCGAGGATTGCTGCGCGGGCGCGCTCCATGTGCGGTGCGTCGGGCGAATCGCCGATCATCTTCAGCGCGAAATACGCCTTCACGGTCGCGGAGACATCCATCGCGCCGTCGGTGAAAAGCGGCCAGCCGCCGTCCTCGCGCTGAATGCGGCGCAGATAGCGGCCGATCTTCGCTTCGAGCTTTTCGTCGGCGGTCTCGCCGAGATAGTGGACGAGCAGCACGTATTCGGCGGGAATCGTTGCGTCCGCTTCGAGTTCGTAGAGCCAGTAGCCTTCCGGATGTTGCGCCGCGAGCAGCGCATCGGTGGCGTGGTTGACGGCGGCGTCGAGCGGCGCGCCCGAAACCTGCGCGCCCACGGCCGAAAGGGATAAATCGTTCATCAGCGTTCCATCGATTGATTCAACAGCGCATCCGCGGCCTTCTGGCCGGAGCGGATCGCGCCTTCGATCGTCGCGGGCAGGCCGGTCGCCGTCCAGTCGCCCGCGAGCGTGAAATTGCGCCAGCGGGTGCGCGTGGCGGCCCGCAAGCCTTCCTGCGCCGGCACGGCGGCAAACGTCGCATGTTCATCGACGACGACTTGCCAGGGCGGCGTCGGCACGGCGGGCATCCGCACGGCCTTCGCCGCTTCGCGCCAGACCGCCTGCGCGAGCTCTTCGCGCGGCGTCGCGAGCCATTGGCCGGCGCTCGACAGCGTGACCGAGAGCCGTCCGTCGGCCGCGAAAAGCCGGTCCGACATGCCGTTGACGAGACACGTCAGCGGCTCGAAGCCCACGGGTGCATCGACGGCAAAATGCACGGTGACGATCGCGCGCGATGCGTCCGGCGCGCTCAAACCCGGCACGAGGCGCCGGGCCCCATCGGGCGGCACGGCGAGCACCACGCCGTCGCCGGGCGCGAGCGTCAGCGGGTCTGCGCCGTCGAAAGCGAGCGAGCTTACACGCTCCGTCGAATCCGTGCCGGATACCCCGACGGCCGCGACGCGCGAGCCGAGCCGGATCTCCGCGCCGCCGTACTGCAAGAGCCGCAGCGCGGGCTCGACGAACGCGTGCGACAACCCGCTTCTCGCGATGAGCGGACGGCACGCCTGGCCGCCTTGCGCGACGGTTTCGCGCAGCAGGCCGGCCGCGAGTTCCGCGCTCGCCTCGGACGGATCGGCGTTGAGCATCGCGCGCAAGAGCGGGCGCGCGAGCAGGTTCCATACGCGATCCTTGCGCCGCACGCATTCTTCGACCGTGCGGCCCGGTTTCGCCCACAGGAGCGGCAGAAACGGCAGGTAGTCGGCCGGCTGCGTGCCGGGCACGCGCGCGTCGGCATCGAAGATCCAGCGCGGCAGGCGTCCGGACGACATGCGGATCGTCCACGCGTCGCCGCTCGCGACATCGAAAAAAGGATAGTCGGGCTGCGTCGGGCCGATCAGCGTATCGGTTGCGCCGATCGCGCGCAGGTACGCCATCGTCGATTGGTAGCCCGAAAGCAGCAGATGATTGCCGTTGTCGAGCGTGACGCCGAGCTTCGTATCGAAGAAAGAGCGGCAGCGTCCGCCCGCGTGAGGCGCGGCGTCGAGCAGCACGACGCGCGCGCCGCGCCGTTGCGCCTCGACCGCGGCGGCAAGACCGGCGATGCCCGCTCCGACGACGAAAACCCGCCGGGACATCAGATCAGATTGCGCGCCACGATCCACAGCAGGCGCGAGCGCGGCGTCCGCACGCGCGTGCGCGGCAGGTCGAAACCGCGTTTGAGATTGGCGTCGAGCACGGTGCGATACGCCGCCGACATGATGCGCGGCGCGCGCACCTGCGATCGCGGCGAAGCCGCCATGATCGCGTCGGACTGCGCGTAGTGGCCCTTCGCGCGCTCGGCCAGCACGGCGCACACGCGCGGCAGGCGTGCGTCGCCGACGATGCTCGCCGGATCGCTCGTCGAAATGCCTTCGCGCGCGAGCAACTCGCGCGGCAGATACACGCGGCCGATTTCGGCGTCTTCGTCGATGTCGCGCAGGATGTTGGTGAGTTGCAGCGCGCGCCCGAGATGATGCGCGAGCCGTCGGCCGGCGTCCTCGTGCATCCCGAAGATCCTCACCGACAGCCGGCCGACGGCGCTCGCCACGCGGTCGCAATAGAGGTCGAGCGTGGCTTCGTCGGGTGCGACGATATCGCCGGCGGCGTCCATCGCCATGCCGTCGATCACGGCGTGGAAGTCGTCGCGGGAAAGCCGGAAAGCCTGGATGTGCTGCGTGAGCGCTTCGAGCGATTTCTTCGGCGCGCCGGCGTAGCACGCATCGATGTCCTCGCGCCACTGGTCGAGCGCGAGCGCGCGCTCGCGGCGCGGCAGCGTGCCTTCGTCGGCGATGTCGTCGACCGCGCGGCAGAACGCGTAAATCTGGTACATCGCGTCGCGCTGCGCAGCCGGAAGGATACGCATCGCGAGATAAAACGAGCTTCCCGACGACGTTTTCGCGGCGTCGGGGGCAGGATCGTCAGCGATGATGTTGGAAACGGCCAAGACGAACTCCGCTGTGGCGCCCCCACGGGCAAATTAAGAGATCGGGCGCCGGACCCGACGCGGCCCGGCGCGCGCGGAACCACCTGGCGCTGAGCGGGACGATCAAGGAAGAAAGCCGGCGCGAGCCGGCTGCGACTGCGCCGGAAGCGGCAAAGAGTATATCAATACTTTGCCCGATTGCGCCGGAGCCGCGCGGGACATGGCGCGGCGCATCGGGCGCGGTTTCAGGGGCGGATTCAGGCGCGTTTTCAGGCAAATCCCACCGAGCGATTGCGCCCTTCGCGCTTGGCCGTGTAAAGCGCCGCATCCGCCTCGTTGATGAGCGCTTCGTACGACGACGTCACGCCGGTACGCGCACGCGCCACGCCGACGCTCGCCGTCACGGGCACGCGCGCGTTCTGCACGTCGACGGGCGTCTCGCCGATCTCCCTCCGCACTTTCTCCGCGACGATCATCGCGTCGTCGAAATTCGTGCACGGCAAGAGCAGCGCGAATTCCTCGCCGCCAAAACGCCCGAACACGTCCTGGACGCGCACGGCCTTGGCGACGCGCTCGGCCATCACGCGCAGGACCGTATCGCCGACGAGGTGGCCGCGATCGTCGTTGATGCGTTTGAAATGGTCGAGATCGAAGAGCAGCATCGACAGTTCGCCGCCGTAGCGATGCCAGCGCTGGAATTCGTCGCGCAATCGCAGCTCGAAATAGCGCCGGTTCGCGATGCCGGTCAAGCCGTCGCGGTCCGCGAATTCCTGCAGTTTCGCGACGGCTTCGTCCCGGGCGCGCTGCATCATGCTCGCGTGCGTCACGTCGGAAATCGTCACGCAGACGGCGCGCACGTCGCCCTCCAGCGTGAGCGGCATGAACGTGCAGTCCTGCTGCATGTAATCGACGCCGCCGGTGATCGGCCGGTCGTGGTCGAACTTGAAGAGATACGGGCGCTGCTCCCACGAACTGAACGCGAAGCTGCCGAGCTGGAACACGCTTTCGACCTTGCGCGTGAACCACACGCGCGGCAGTTCCGGAAAGCTCGCGAAAATCGATTTGCCGATCACTTGCTCGGCCGTCTTGCCGCTGTGGTCCTGCATGAAGCGGTTCCACATCAGCACGTTGAGGTCGCGATCGAGCACGAAGATGCCGAATCCGACACGCTCGATCACCAGCTCGCTCAGCAGATGGCGCAGGTCTTCCATTCGTCAGAGGCTCGACAGCAGCGCATCGAGCGCTTCGCTCAGATGCGCGATCGCGTCCTCGGCCATCAGCATCACGAGATGCGCGCGAAAACTGTGGTCTTCGAGCGCGAAATTCACTTCGAGCAGGAGCGCCGTCTTCCACGCGAGCATCGCGGGCTGAAAGACCTCGTCGAGCCCGATGTCCGAGCCGAGCATGCCGGGCGGCGAAAAAATCGGCGAACGGCCGAGGCGGTCGAGAATGCACGACACGCACGCGCCCATCAGCACCGTCGCGATATCGAAGACGAGCTCGGTGCGCGTCGTCGTCGTGTACGTGGACTTCGTGTAGGGATCGTCGACGAGCGCGCACAGCTGATCGACGCTGCCGCTCTTGCAGAGCACGATCGCCTCGCCCTTGATGTCCGAGCGGAAGCCCTGGCGCACGGCGGTAACGGTATCGGTGATGCCGGTCATCTCCGAAAGCGCCGCGGATGCCTCCGCCACGCTCACGACGCGCACGCGCGGCACCGACAGCTCGATGAACGTGCCGAGCAGCTTCGAAAGACGCGTCGCGGCCTGGCCCATCGCCATGTTGGCCACTTCCTGCAGCGCGTCGCGCTGATCTTCGTTGAGGGCGGTTTCAAGCATGGAGACCGTACTCCTTCAATACGGGGCGCAGCGCTTCGGGCGTCACCGGCTTCGGCAGGAAGGCGATCGCGCCGAGCGCGCGTACGCGTTCCTGGGCCATCGGCTGCACATCGGCGGATACCACAATCACGAACGTATTCAGATCTTCGTGCTGCAAGGCGTCGAGAACCTGATAGCCCGTCATGTCGGGCATCGTCAGATCGAGGAACATCACCGAGGCGCGGCCGGCCCGATAGTGCTCGAGCGCCTCGCGCCCGTTGGTCGCGTAGGAGATCTCGACGTCCCAGTCCGGGGGCAGCGCGCGCGTCAGCACCTTGCGCGCGAGCAGTGAATCATCGGCAATGACAATCGGCAACGGCATGGTCGGCAGGATCTTTTAGGCTGTTTTCGGGCGGAGAACGGTCGTGTCGACGGACACGGCGGGCTCTCGTATGGATTACGGCATCCGCGCAGCGATCTTTATAGCGATGTTCACGGAAGAACCGGCGTGAGCCCTTGGGCCCGGCGGGAATGCGGGCGCTGTCGGTGATGCAGGTCGGCGGCGATGAGCCAGGCGCGTCGCCTGTCGACGTCGGCGCGCCACGCGGCGGGCGGGCGCTGTGTAATCAGCGCGCGCCCAGTGCGCGATGGATGCTGGCTCTCGATCGGCGTCATGTTGCCTGCCCCGTGCGTGATCCGGAGATTCCGGACCTTGGCCTTTTTCTCCTCGCTCGGTCGCGCTGCCTGCCCGCATCTGCCGGGCAAGCGGTACTTCGCCCCGACGCGCGCCGGGAGGCTGCTTGTATTCCCCGGCCGACGCTCTCAGCGGCGTTTCGGATCGGAGGATTGCATTGTCTGATTATCAGAATGTCAAAGCAACTCGATGAGGCGCCAAGCGAGAATTAATATGATGAAATAAGGTTCGATACGGGTGAATTCTGCTCGATGCGTTCCGATGCGCTGTCAGTCATGCTTTTGTGTACGTTTGCGCTTCCAAGAATCTCGCTAACTGCGCGCCGCGTGCAAGCTTCGTTCGACGGCCGGGAAGGCTGAATCGCGCCGATCCGGCATGCTTCGTGCGTCCTAGTTGCGGTTGCACCGTCCACGCCCGCCACCGCGTACGAAAGGTACGGGCCATGAGTAAGTTTTCCAATTCGCTGCCAAAAATGACGCTGCAACGTGAGGAGTCCGACGCCGTTCCCGCCGCGCAGTCGTGGCAGGAGGAACCGCCTTTTCCGGTGGTGCCCGAGCGCAACTTCGCCGCGCAGCGCCTGACGCTCTATGCGTTGCTGGTCGCGGCGGTCGTGCTGCCGTGCGTGTACGTCGCCATCACCGCATACACCGATTACCACGCGCGCGTCGCCGACGCCTCCGATCTGGTCGCGCGCAACGCCCGCGTCGCGGAAGAACACGCGCTGAAAGTCTTCGATCTGAACGTGACGCTCAACGAGCGCATCGTCGATCTGCTCGACGGCCTCGACGCCGGCGCGATCCGCCGAGAAAGCGCCACGATCCATCAGCGCCTCAAGGCGATCAGCGGCTCCTATCAGCAAGTTGCGGCGGCATCCGTGTTCGGCGCCGACGGCAAGCTGCTCGCGACGAGCCGCATCTGGCCGACGCCCGACATCTCCGTTGCCGAGCGCGACGATTTCGGCGGCCTGCGCGCCGGCCAGAGCCAGCGGATTTCGCGCGTGATGGTCGGCCGCGTCGCCGGCGAGCAGGTGTTCAACACGGCCATCGCGCGGCGCACGCCGGCGGGCGCGTTCGACGGCATGGTGACGATCGCGCTGCGCCCATCGTATTTCAGCGCGTTCTATCGCGAGCTGATCGGCGATAACCCGAGCGTGTCGCTCGGTCTGACGCGCGCGGACGGCGAAGTGCTCGCGTGGTATCCGCCGCGCCCGGCCGATCGCATGGCGCTCGCGGCCAGCTCGCCGCTGCGCGAGGCGTACCGCGCGGGCGGCCGAAGCGGCGTCGTCAGGATGGTTTCGGGGCTGGACGATCAGCTGAAGATCGTCGCGTTCCGGCGCGTCGGCGGGTATCCGGCCTATGTATCGAGCGGCTATCCGATCGCGACGATCTGGTCGGCATGGTGGAAGCATCTGAGCGTGCTCGCGCTCTCGATCTTCGCGCCGTGCGTCGTGCTGTGGGGCGTAATCGCGCAGTCGTTGCGGCGCCTCGCGACCGAAGAGGAAGCGTGGGAGCGCTGGCAGGCCGAAGCGTCGATGCGCCGCTCGATCGAATCGGCGTATCGGCAGGCGCGCAAGATGGAGGCGCTCGGCAATCTCGTCGGCAGCGTAGCGCACGACTTCAACAATCTGCTGATGATCGTCTCGACCAACGTGCAGATCGCGCGGCGGCGCGGCGCGCCCGGCCTCGATCGCGAACTCACGGCGATGGAACGCGCGCTGAAAAGCGGCCAGTCGCTCACGCGGCAACTGCTCGGCGTCGCGCGCAAGCAGCCGTTGCGCAGCGAGATCATCGCGATCGGCAAATGGGTGCCGGCGGGGCGCGAGTTGCTGCGCGCATCGCTCGGTGCGAAGGTGGCGCTCAGCGTCGAAGTCGCGCCGGAGGTGTGGGCGATCCGCGTCGATCCGGCGGAACTGGAGCTCGCGCTCATCAACGTCGCGGTGAACGCGCGCGACGCGATGCCCAACGGCGGCACCTTCACCGTGCGCGCCGGCAACGTGCGCTTTCGCCACGAGGACGGCTTTCCGATCACCGGCGAATTCGTGCAGATCACGCTCGAAGACAACGGCTTCGGCATGAGCGCCGAAGTGCTCGGGCGCGCGTTCGAACCGCTTTTCACGACCAAGCCGAAAGGCATGGGCACGGGCCTCGGCCTGCCGCAGGTGTTCGCGTTCTGCGAGCGCGCGGGCGGGCTCGCGACCATCGACAGCGCGATCGGCGCGGGCACCGCCGTGCGTCTGTACCTGCCGCGCGCGACGGCGGCGGCGCCCGGCGCGGCCGCGAAGCACGAACAGGCGGCGTCGCAGGAAGCGGACGGCTTGCGCGTGCTGCTCGTCGAGGACAACGAGGAAGTCGCCGCCGGCACCGAAGCGCTGCTCACGATGATGGGCCACCACGTCACCTACCTCTTCAACGCCGATGCCGCCGCCACGATGCTCGAAGCCGCGCGCGCCGACGCATCGGCCGGTTTTCCGTTCGATGTCGTGCTCTCCGACATTCACATGCCGGGGCAGATGAACGGCATCGATCTCGCCGAAATGATGCAGCGCTTTCACCCGCGCATTCCGGTGATTCTCGTCACGGGTTACGCGGAAGAGCTCGACCGCGCGCGGCAGGTCGGCGCGCGCGTGCTGTCGAAGCCGTTCGACATCGCGCTGCTCGACGCGCTCCTGCGCGCGATCCGCGACGGCGCGACGCCTTCCGATCTGCGCGCGGCGCGTTCGGTCGATCGCTGAACCGCCCGCGCTGCAATCGACTTTTGCACGCGCGTTTGTAAAAGCGCCGGCTCCTTTTCCCGCGCCGTGCCGCTCGCGCCGGTTCACGCGCATCCGGCACGCGAGTTGCGTGAATGCCGACATGCGCGGCGACCGACGTCGCCGATTTTCGGAATTCGCCCATCCGCAGGAGGCGTACATGCGACACACCGTCATCGGAGTTTTCGACACCTATGCGCAGGCCGAGGACGCGCGCTCGGCCCTGATCGCCGCCGGCTTCCTGCGCGCGGATATCGAACTGCAGGCCAATCCCAAGCGCGACGATGCAGCCGCGCCGTCCGACATGCCCGATGCCGTCACGCATCAGGAGCCGGGCGTGCTCGCCAACATCGAGCGCTTCTTCAGCATGCTCTTCGGCGGACGCGATCAGCCGCCGGAAGTCGCGCACTATTCCGAGGCCGTGCGGCGCGGTGCGATCCTCGTCGCCGTCGAAACGCCGAGCGTGGAGCAGGCCGACATCGCGCGCGCGACGCTGTCCGATCAGGGCGCGATCGATATCGATGAACGCGCGGCAAGCTGGACGACGCTCGAACACGGCACGTCCGCGGCGGCCGCCGATGACCGCGATCATTCGGTGCTCGACGAACTGGGCCTCGGACGCGGCAGCGCGGTGCCGGGACGCGAGCCGGTGAACGATCCCGACCAGACGCCGTCGCGTGCGCGGGCTTATCCGCACGCTGATGTCGGCGATCCGGCCGCGCTGACGCCGCGCGATTACGTCAGCGATCCCGCCGACGATCCGCTGATGCCGCGCGGCGGCATGTCGCAATCGCAGTCCCAATCCCAGTCGATGACGAGCGACGCCGAACGCACCGCCCGCGATCCGCTCGCCGGTCGCGACCCGGTCACGGGCCGGGATCCGTACGCGACGACCGGCGCCGATCCGCTCGCCGATCCGCTCGCCGATCCGCTCGCCGGGACGCCCGCCGATCCGCTCGCGGCGCGCACCGAACTCGCGGGCGATTCGCTATCGGAGCGCGACGCCATCGCGGGCCGCGATCCGCTGCGCACGACCGGCGCGGTGCCGCCCGAGCGCGCTCCGTTGCCCGGCGTGCGTACCGACACGGCGTCCGAATGGCGCTCCGTCGAACCGTTGAGCCCGCTCGACGAACCCGCGACGCCGTCTCAGGCGGGCGCGGCGCGCGCGGCGGGATCGTCGCCCGATCCGGTTGTCGCTTCGGCGGGAACGCAGGCGGGCGGGCCGGTCGGACCCATCGGAAATCCGCAAAACGTGCCCAATGAATTCATGGAGTACGAAGACGACTTCCGCGCCGATTACGCATCGAAGTATTCGGCGACGGGCGAGCCTTACGAGGACTATCAGGGCGCGTATCGCTACGGCGCGACGCTCGGCAACGACGATCGATTCCGCAGCCGCACCTGGGACGATCAGATGGAATACGAAACGCGCCGCGACTGGGAGAGCAAGCACCCCGAAGGCGATACGTGGGAACGCTTCAAGGCGGCGATTCGTCACGGCTGGGATCGTGTGACGGGACATCATCACGTCTGAGTTCCGAGCCGCTCACGACAACGGCCCGCTTGCGCGGGCCGTTTTTTCGTGTGAACGGTGAGCGCTCAGGCCGCCCGATCCCGCACCCATGCGACGTACTTGTCCATGAACGTCTGCAGATATTTGCGCGTGTCTTCGCTCACGATATTGCCGTTTTCGTCGATGCGCTTTTCGTCGTGCTTGATGTACATCTCCGGCTGATTCATCAGCACGATGTCGAGGTACGCGCACACGCCGCGCAGATGCGACTGCGCGATCGCCGTGCCGATCGCCCCGACCGACGTCCCGATGATCGCGCCCGGCTTGCCGCCCCACGCGCTTTGTCCCCACGGACGCGAGCCCCAGTCGAGCGCGTTCTTCAGCACACCGGGAATCGAGCGGTTGTATTCCGGCGTGACGATCAAGAGGCCGTTTGCTTCGGCGATCTTCTGCTTGAACGTGCGCGCGGCTTCGGGAAAGTCGCTGTCGTAGTCCTGGCTGTACAACGGCAGGCTGCCGATGTCGAGAAACTCGAACGAGAAATCGCCCGGCGCGAGCGACACGAGCGCATGCGCGAGCTGCTTGTTGAACGAACCCTGTCGCAGACTGCCGACGACCACCGCGATCTTTAAGGCCATGAGATCTTCCCCGTCAAAGGTATGAAAAGGCGGATGAAGCGTTTCAGACAACGCCGTCCTCGCGACGGCGCGCGTGCACATGATAGGCGCATCGCGGGTCGGCCGTCTTCATGCGCGCAGTCAATCGGGACTATTTTTGCGATGAATCGAGCAATGTACCTCGCGCCGCGCCACTACGCGGTTCACAGTGAGCTATCCCCATGGTTATCCACAGTTTCTGTGGATAAGTCGAGAGTAACTTTCATTCCGATAATTTTCTGATTCAACCACGAAACAAAGCGCCCCAAGTCGCGCAAAAAGGTCGTACGAATCGGAACGCATCCTTGCTGATCGCGTAAAAATCTCCGCATTAAGTGAGCGATTACTTGCCATCGCGGGCCCGCATTCATCCACTCTGAACAACAATGTGTTGGCTCAATCAGTATTTTTGTCCAATAGGAATCCTCCTAGACTGCCTCTCAAGCGTCGGCCCCGACGCACACGCATCCAGGAGATTCAAATGAAAAGCTCATTGATCGGCGGTCTCGTTTTGTCGGCGCTTCTCGCCACCGCGCCCGCTTTTGCGCAATCGACGCCTGTGGGCAAGACCCGCGCCGAAGTGAAAGCGGAGCTACAGAGCGCGCGTCGCGCGGGCGATCTGGATGCGGTCAACGCGCTGAGCTATCCGCAATTGCGTCCTTATCAGGAACGGCACGCACAGCTTCAGGCCGGCGTGCGCGACGGTTCCAGCGCGCACTGAACAGCAGCGATTTCGATAATCAGAGGAAGCAGTCTGAACTGGCCCTCCTCCACCGTCGGAATGAAGGTGGTTCGCCCGGTGCCCCCGCGCCGGGCTTTTTTTTCGCGGTCAGAGCAAAGCCGCGTTCAGTACGCGTAGCCCGCGATGATGAGACCGAAGACCGGCAGCATGATGGTGAGCTCCGAGGGAAAAAGGTGAGACGTTTCGGGAGCCTCCCCACGGTGAGCCAGCCGATACAGCCGCGCCTCACTTATAGCCGGATCATCGGGATCGCGAAGCAATTTCGGCAGCTCAGTCACATTCTTAAGTGGACCACCCAAGCCGTTGTTCTTTAACGCATTCGACTTGCTTGACCACGATGCGGCGCGGCATGTACTTCGAGCCGCCCGGTCATCGTTTCGAAACGCGCCGGCTTCGGCTACGCGACGCGCTCCGCTAAAGGTGAGCATATTCGGGAGTCAGGAAAAGGCCTTGTCGTCAAGCCGCGGCCCAGGAATTAAACCCAGTCGGCACAGCTACTTGCGCTTCCCGCGGTTATTTACCCGCGTCATGGATACGCCTTGAGGTGAGGAAATTCGGGAGCCACTCGGCGGACGGAACGGCACTTGCTGCTCTGTCAGCCCTCGTACTTCTCACCCACCCCGGCAACATGACCATCAAAAGACCTTGGGCATACGGCGCTGCGGCGCTGGCTCTGATCGGCGGCGTCGCGACGCTGGCTGCATGCGCGTCGAACGGGGCGCGCCCAA
Source organism: Caballeronia sp. NCF2 (assembly GCF_023631205.1). Lineage (NCBI taxonomy): Bacteria > Pseudomonadati > Pseudomonadota > Betaproteobacteria > Burkholderiales > Burkholderiaceae > Caballeronia > Caballeronia sp. NCF2. The sequence goes on from NZ_JALQDN010000056.1 coordinate 70,687, forward strand.
GCGGCAACGACAACGTGCCCGAACCGTCGAAGGCTGTCGACATCGATCGCTATCTCGGTCACTGGCACGAGTTCGCGCGTTACGAAAATCGCTTCGAGCGCAATTGCGAAGCCGTCACGGCGAACTACGCGCGTCGCGAGGACGGGCTCGTATCCGTCGTCAACGCGTGCAGGCAAGGCGGGCTGAGCGGTCCGTACCGGTCGGCGGAAGGACGCGCGAAGATCGTCCCCGGATCGAATGGGACGAAGCTGAAGGTGTCGTTCTTCGGTCCGTTCTATGTCGGCGACTACTGGATTCTGGATCACGCCGACGATTACACGTGGTCCATCGTCGGCGAACCGACCGGGCGTTATCTGTGGATTTTGACGCGCGAGGCGAAGCCTTCGGCGGAGTTGCGTCGCACGCTGATCGAGCGCACGCGCGCGCTCGGTTACGACGTCACGATGCTGCGCGAAACGCAGCAAGGCTGACTTTTCAGCTTGCCTTGCAAGCGACGAGCAGCGAGTTCTGATTGTTCTCGGTCGACTGGCCAAGCACGTCGTAGCCGTTCGGACAGAGCGCCTTCGCGTTGTCCGTGCAATTGCGCCATCCGCCGTAGGCGGGGCATTGAATCTGTTGCGTCGGACGCCCGTCGGCGGAGAAAAGCGGCGGCGCGCTGCTGCATCCGGCGAGCGCCCACGCGCTGCCCGCCAGCATGATCGAAAGGCCGAGTTTTCTGCCGAGTTCCGTCGCGCTTTTCATCCGCTACCCCTTTGATTCTTGGTCGTTATTTTTCGATTTCGGGAGTATGCCACGCGAAGCTTTCGCGACAATTCGCCTGTTCGCAAAAGTGCGTCAGACGGCGATGCCGAGCGCCGCGATCTTCTTGTACAACGTCGCCCGTCCGATGCCGATTTTCTCCGCCGCATCCGCGACCCGACCGCCGCTCGCGCGCAACGCATCCGAGAGAAAGCGCCGCTCGAAATCGGCCATCGCGTCGGCGTACGACACGTTCGGCGGCTCGTCGCCTTCCTGGGCGACGGGTTCGGCCTGCGCCGCGATCGCCACTCGCCCCGCATCGATGAACGCGGAGAGCGCGCGGGCGTCGATGTGCTCGGTTTCGGACAGCATCAACGCGCGTTCGAGCGTGTTGCGCAGTTCGCGGACATTGCCGGGCCAGGAATACGCCTCGAGCAGTTGCAGGCCATCTTTATGCAGCACGAAATGGCCGACGTGCCCCGGCCGCGTATCGGCGGACAGGTCTTCGAGGATCGCGTAAGCGAGCGCTTCGATATCGGCGAGCCGGTCGCGCAACGGCGGCGCGTGGATCGTCAGCACGTTCAGCCGATAGAACAGGTCCGCGCGAAAGCGTCCCGCCGCGACGAGCGCGGGCAGATCGGCGGAGGTCGCCGCGATGATGCGGACATCCGCGCGCACGATGCGATTCGAGCCGAGCGGCTCGAACTCCTTGTCCTGCAGCACGCGCAGCAGCTTGCCCTGAAGCGGCAGCGGCATATCGCCGATTTCGTCGAGGAAAAGCGTGCCGCCATCGGCGAGTTCGAACTTGCCGACGCGCCCTTTCCGCTCCGCGCCCGTGTACGCGCCCGCCGCCGCGCCGAAGAACTCGACTTCGAGCAGCGTGTCGGGGATCGCCGCGACGTTGACGGTCACGAGCGGCTTACCCGCGCGCGTCGACGCGCCGTGGATCGAATGCGCGAGCAGTTCCTTGCCGGTGCCGGTTTCGCCGAGCAGAAGCACAGGCGAATCGACGAGCGCCGCGCGCCGCGCCTGACGTTTCACTTCGAGACTGACCGGGCTCGTGCCGACGAAGCTCGAAAACGTATACTTCGCGCGCCTCGCCTGCGCGAGCGACTGGCGCGTCGCGATCAGTTCCTGCTGCACGCGCGAGTAATGCGCGAACAGCGGCGTCAGCGCCTTCATCTCGTCGAAGAGCGCGAAGCCGATCGCGCCGACCGTCGCGCCCGAGTCGTCCTTTAGCGGCAGACGCGTGACGACGAGCGGCTCGCGATCCGTTTCCAGCACGTCGAGCAGAATCGGCTTGCCGGTCGCGACGACCTCGCGCATCAGGCTGTTCGGAATCACCGCTTCGCAGTCGAGTCCGATCGCGTCGAGCGGATCGTCGAAGCCGAAGCGCGCCGCGTAGCGCTTGTTGATCCACACGACGCGCGCGTCCGCGTCGACGATGAAGGTGCCTTCGCTCAAATTCTCGAAGGTCTTGAAAAGCGACTCCATCGCGCGGCGCATCACGTCGCTGTAGTCCGCCGGCACGTTGATCCAGTCGTTGCGCATGGCGCCCAAAGTCTCCGTTTTCTCCATATCGAGACGACTATCTCAATCCGGAGACGCGCCCGCTATCCGCATCTGCACTAGTTCTCAATGCTGTATGCAGCTGTTTCGACAGACGAGGATGTCTCCATTCGGAGACATTTTCCTGAAACCTTGCGATGTCATCTTCCCCTGATGCCTGTCGCGCCTGAGTTTCAGCACACTGGCACGGAAAGTGCATTTTGCACGCGCGGTGCGTTATCCATGCGCCGGCAGCGCTTCCAGAAGAGGCGCGCTGACAGTTTCAAAGAACAACCATCACGGAGACTCAATGTCGTTCATCATCGTGCTCGCCGCCCTGGCGTTCCTGATGCTCGCCGCCTATCGCGGCTACAGCGTCATTCTTTTTGCGCCGATCGCCGCGCTCGCGGCCGTCCTCCTCACCGATCCCGCTGCCGTCGCGCCCGTTTTCTCCGGCATCTTCATGGAGAAGATGGTCGGCTTCGTGAAGCTCTACTTTCCTGTGTTTCTGCTCGGCGCGGTGTTCGGCAAGGTCATCGAGCTGTCGGGATTCTCGGAGTCGATCGTCGCCGCAGCCATTCGATACATCGGCAAGTCGCGCGTGAATGCGGTGATCGTCGCGGTGTGCGCGTTGCTCACCTATGGCGGCGTGTCGCTGTTCGTCGTCGTGTTCGCGGTGTATCCGTTCGCGGCTGAGATGTATCGGCAGAGCAATATTCCGAAGCGTCTGATGCCGGGCGCGATTGCGCTGGGCGCGTTCTCGTTCACGATGGATTCGCTGCCGGGCACGCCGCAGATTCAGAACATCATCCCGACGACGTTCTTCAAGACGACTGGCTGGGCCGCGCCGTGGCTGGGCGTGATCGGTTCGCTGTTCATTATCGTCGTCGGCCTGGCGTTTCTCGAATGGCGCCGGCGCTCGGCGATGGCCAAGGGCGAAGGCTACGGCACGTCGCTCGTGAATGAGCCGGAGCGTGTGGAATCGACGTCGCTGCCGAATCCGATGCTCGCGATCGCGCCGCTGATTCTCGTCGGCGTTGCCAACTTCGCGCTGACGAAGTGGATTCCGACGTGGTATGGCGCGAGCTATACCGTGCCGCCGGAAGTGCTGCCGGGCGTGCATGCGCCTGTCACGACGGCTGTCAAAACCGTCGTCGCGATCTGGGCGGTGGAAGGTGCGTTGCTGCTTGGCATCGTGCTCGTTCTGCTGACCGCGTTTTCGCGCGTGAAGGAGCGGTTCGCGGTGGGGACGCGGGCGGCCGTTGCGGGGGCGCTCCTCGCGGCGATGAACACGGCTTCCGAATATGGCTTCGGTGGTGTGATCGCGGCTTTGCCAGGGTTTCTCGTGGTCAGCGATGCGCTCAAGAGCATTCCCAATCCGCTCGTCAATGCGGCTATCTCCGTTTCGTCACTCGCGGGGATTACGGGGTCTGCTTCCGGCGGGATGAGTATCGCGCTTGCTGCCATGTCGGATACGTTTATCGCTGGCGCTCAAGCTGCACATATTCCTTTGGAAGTGCTGCATCGCGTTGTGGCTATGGCCTCCGGTGGTATGGATACGCTGCCGCATAACGGTGCTGTTATTACTCTTCTGGCCGTGACCGGGCTCACGCATCGCGAGTCTTATCGCGATATTTTCGCTGTGACCATCATCAAGACTTTGGCTGTGTTCTTTGTTATCGCGGTTTATTACGCGACCGGCATTGTTTGATTTTTTTCGGTTTACGCCGGATCCCGTTTTCTTAGTGGTCTATTAGCGTTGCCCCTGTGCGGGGCGGCACCTACTTTCTTTGCTGCTGCAAAGAAAGCAACTGTATTGAGCGTCAAGGGTTGAGTTGGTAAGGATCATGGTTTTGGGGGATTCCAAGTTGTGCCGTCGCGCATCATGGCGTTGAGCTGG
>NZ_JALQDN010000057.1:0-87957 GCF_023631205.1 Caballeronia sp. NCF2
CTTTGCTTACTTTCTTTGCAGCAGCAAAGAAAGTGAGTGCCGCCCCGCACAGGGGCAGTGCTAATAGACCGACACGATCACGGGATCCGGCGAAAAAAAAGAAAAAACCCTAATTTACGCACAGCAAGCCAACACACCAAACTCCGCAGAACCCGATCAAAACTCCGGAAAGAAGGAAAAAACCCGCATATGACCCAAACCGCATTGAACAAAGCGCTCGCCGGCAAGACGGCATTGGTCACCGGCTCGACGAGCGGCATCGGCCTCGGCATCGCGACGGCACTCGCACAGGCAGGCGCGAATCTCGTGCTCAACGGTTTCGGCGATATCGAAGGCGCGCTGAAGCAGATCGAAGCCACCGGCGTGAAAGCGGTCCACCATCCCGCCGACATGACGAAGCCCGAAGAAATCGAAGCGATGATCGCCTTCGCAAACGAGCAATTCGGCGCCGTCGATGTCCTCGTCAACAACGCCGGCATCCAGCACGTCGCGACCATCGACGAATTCCCGGTCGATCGCTGGGACGCGATCATCGCGATTAACCTCAGCTCGGCGTTCCACACGATGCGCGTCGCGCTGCCGCAAATGCGCGCGCGCAACTGGGGCCGCGTCATCAATATCGCGTCGGTGCACGGGCTCGTCGGCTCGGCGGGCAAATCGGCGTACGTCGCCGCGAAACACGGCATTCTCGGCCTGACCAAAGTCGCCGCGCTCGAAAACGCCCGCACCGGCGTGACCGTCAACGCAATCTGCCCAGGCTTCGTGCTCACGCCGCTCGTGCAGAAACAGATCGACGATCTCGCCGCCCGCGACTCGCTCACGCCGGACGCGGCCCGCGCCAAGCTGCTCGGCGACAAACAGCCGTCCGCGCAATTCGTGACGGCGCAGCAGATCGGCGATATGGCCGTGTTCCTCTGCTCCGATGCCGCCAGCGAAATGCGCGGCTCGGCGCTGCAAATCGACGGCGGATGGAGCGCGCAGTAACTAACGCGCCCCTATCGGCGACAAATCGCCACACTTGAGCGTTTCAGTCGGATTCCCCTAAAGATTGTGGGGCCAATCGCCGTTATGTCCTTGTAATAAGACGCGCGCCGCCTTCGAAAAGCGGCGCGCGACGCGAAGAAGAATCAAGGACACCATGCGCAATAATCAGCCCGTAACCCAGCAAGAGTTCGAATTCCCCGCCTCGGCGATGCTCGTCTCCGCCACCGACCTTTCCGGCAACATCCAGTACTGCAATCCGGCTTTCGTGTCGGTGTCGGGCTTCTCGCGCGACGAGCTGATCGGCCAGCCGCACAACCTCATCCGCCATCCCGACATGCCGCGCGAAGCGTTCGCCGATCTCTGGTCGACCGTGCGCGCCGGCCGCTCGTGGACCGCGCTCGTCAAGAATCGCCGCAAGAACGGCGATCACTACTGGGTGCGCGCGAACGTCACGCCGGTGATGGACCACGGCAAGGTCGTCGGCTATCTCTCCGTGCGCGTGAAGCCGACGCGCGATGAAGTCCGCGACGCCACCGCGCTCTACGCGCAGATCAAGGCCGGCAACGCGTCGCGACGCCTCGTGCGCGGCGCGCTCGTGAAGAACGGCATCGCGGGCAAGCTCGCGGCGCTCGCGAACCTGCCGGTGAGTTCGCGTCTCGCCACGGCTTTCGCCGCCGTGCCCGTCAGCATGCTGGTCGCGGCGCTGGCAGGATGGCGCGGCGCGCCGCCGCTGCCCTTCTGGATCGCGCTCGGCGTGAGTTCCGTTGCGAGCTTCGTGGGCTGGCTCGCGCTTTCGCGTCAGGTCGATGCGCCCGTCCGCACGATGTCCGGTTTCGCGGCGCGCATGGCCGCGGGCGATCTGACCGCCGACATGCCCGATGCGCGTCACGACGATCTCGGCGACGTGCAGCGCGCGCTCGGGCAGTTGAAGGCGAATCTCGCGGCGATCGTCTTCGACGTGCGCGGCCAGATCGGCGGCATGCTCGAGGCCGCCAACGAGATTTCGAGCGGCAACACGGACTTGTCGCGCCGCACGGAGATGCAGGCGGCATCGCTCGAACAGACGGCCGCGACGATGGATCAGCTCACGACGACCGTGCAAGGCAACGCCGACGCCACCGTGCGCGCGCTGGAAGTCGTCAAGGAAGCGCAGGCCGCGGCGGACGACGGCGGGCGCATCGCGAGCCAGGTCGAGCAGACGATGGCAGGCATCACGGCGGCGTCGCGGCGCATCGCGGACATCACCGATGTCATCGACGGCATCGCGTTCCAGACCAACATCCTCGCGCTCAACGCGGCCGTCGAGGCGGCGCGCGCGGGCGAAGCGGGCCGCTCGTTCGCGGTCGTCGCGACCGAAGTGCGCAATCTGGCGCAGCGCTGCGCGGCATCGGCGAAGGAAATCGAAGGCGTCGTCGCGACGAGCGTCGCGCAGATCGCGGAAGGCACGAGCCTCGTCGCGCGCACGACGAGCCAGATGCGCGCCATCGACGAAGCGGTGAACCGCGTATCGGCGATCATCATGGAAGTCGCGAAGGCGAGCGGCGAGCAGGCCGAGGGCATCGCGCAGGTGAATCAGGCGGTCGCGCATCTCGACGATTCGACCCAGCAGAACGCCGCGCTCGTCGAGCAGGCGGCGGCCACCGCGCAGCGCCTCGCGGAACGCGCGGTCGTGCTCGACGAAGCCGTGCGCCTCTTTACCGTGGCGAAGGCTTAGGATCGCTTGGTACTATCGGACATTGCCCACGAGGAGTGTCTCCGATGACCGCTGAGAACAATCGCACGGAAGAAGCGCGAGCGATGGAACGTATCGTCAACGCGACGCGCCAGGTTCAGTCCGCTTTCCTGGCGCTGCAAAAGCAGTTTCCGCCCGAAGGCGACGGCCGGCCTTCGCAGATGGCGCTGCAGACCTTCGACGCCGCGCTTCAGGAACTCGAAGACGCGCAAGCCGCCTTCGACACCATGCTCAACGATCTGTTCGACGGCAACCGCTAAATCGCCACGTTCTCGCGCGGGCCGTTCAGCGCGGTTTCATCGCCGGCGTCGTTGAGGCCCGCCCACGGCACGCCGTCGGCGGACTGGCGGCGCGCGGCGGCCACGCACGCTTCGACCAGCTCCCTGAACGACACCGCCGCCGAACTCGTACGCACGAGCACTTCGCCTTGCAGCGAACTTTCGGGGAAGATCAAGCCGACGATCAGTTCCGCCGACGGCGCGCGCTGATGCAGACGCCGCAGCAGGTTGCGCAGATACGGCGGCGACTCGGCGGCATCGAACGACACGACGCAGATGATCGTCACGCCGGCGAGATCGACCTCGCCGAAGCGTCCGCGCGAAAAGCGCTCGTAGCCCGCGAGGTCCGCGTACAGGCCGTGCTTGCGAAACAGCTGCACGGCGATGGTCGCCGCGAGATCGTCGAGCTCGTTTCTCCCCGCGATGCAGAGCACCGACGCCGTGTGGCCTTCCTTCTGCGCATCGAAGCGCGCGGGCGGCGTCTCGGGCGCGATGCGCGGCCCGTCGTCGGGCGATTCGAAACTCGCGGGCAAGTCCTCTTTCGGCGCGACGGTGACGGCCGTGTCCTCCGCATCCTCCAGCCCTTCGATGATGTCGAGCGCCGACTCGTTGATGCGCCGCAACTGATCCGCCGTGACGACGCCGCGCAGCACGTCGTTATGCGCGTAGCGCAAGCCTTCGAGCGCGACATCGTCGTAATACGCGATCAGAGAGCGTTCCTTGAGCAACGTCTCGGCCTGCACGAGCGCCTCGTCGGGATCGTTCGCGAGCAGGCGCTGATAGAAGTTCTCGGCGGGCGTGAGCGCGGGCCGGTCGCCGAACAGCACGTCGAGAAATTCGAGGCGATCGACATGGCGGCCGAGAATCACGAGGCAGAGCGTGAGCGGCGTCGAGAGCACGAGGCCGATCGGCCCCCAGATCCAGCTCCAGAAAATCGCCGCGACGATCACCGCGAACGGCGACAGGCCCGTGCTATGCCCGTACAGCAGCGGCTCGACGACTTGACCCGCGACGATGTCCGTCACGCCGAAGAGCACGATGGTCCACACGAGCATCGCCCAGCCGGGACCGACGGCCGCCGCGAACACGACCGCGACGATCGCCGCGATCCACGTTCCGACATACGGCACGAAGCGCAGAAGCGCGGTCATCACGCCGAAGAGCAGCGCGCCCGGCACGCCGATGATCGCGAGCCCGATCGAAATGACGATGCCCACGCCCACGTTGATGCCGAGCTGCGCGAGGAAGTAGCGCGACAGGCGCCGCGCGGCTTCGTCCATCGCGGTGGTCGCCCGATGCAGGTCGCGCGAGCCGAAAAGCCGTATCAGCCGGTCGCGCAGATCTTCGCGCTGAAGCAGGATGAACACCGCGACCACGAGCACGATGCCGGTGGTTTCCAGCGGACTGATGATCGGCGACAGAAAGCGCTGCGCGAGTTCCAGCGGCGTCGGCGTGGGCTCGTGCACTTCGACGGGCATCGGCTGGTCGATCGGCGAAGCGGCCGGATTGTCCTCGTTCTTCGGCTCCTGCTCGCGCGCGGGCGAAATCCGCTTCAGCGCGCGCGATGCGCGGCCGAGAAACTCATCGGCGCGGCCGACAGTCATCTTCTGCACGGAATCGATTTTGCGCTCGACGGCGACCTGATACTTCGGCAGGTCGCCCGCGAGCTGCGCGACCTGAGCGCCGATCAGCGCGCCGACCGCCGTCAGCACCGACAGCGCGACCACTACGGCGACGATCACGGAAGGCACTTGCCCGAAGCGCAGCCGCCGCAGGAAATCGACGAACGGCGCGAGCAGAAAGCTCAGCAGAATCGCGAGGATGATCGGGATCATCACCGCGCGGCCGAAGTACAGCGCGCAAATGACGATGACGCCTGTCACGAGCGACGCCAGCGCGCGCACGCCGGGCGCTTCCGGCGGCAGGATCTTCGCGGGTGGCCGGCGCGGCCCGGGTGCTTGCGGCATGGAAACGGCTCGCTTTTAGTGTGTGGTCGGCGTGGAACGGCCAGTGCGCAGGCCGGAGCAACGTTGCATTATGCAAGACGCGTGCCGTCGATAAGCCGTTCGCCGCGAATAAGGTGAGCGCCTCCGGGATTCAAATTCGGCTGCGATCGGTTCAATGGTGAGGCAATACGGGAGCGAGCGCGCCGGAACAAACGCTGGTCTGGTTGTAAGAAGGGTGATCGGCCAATGCACCGGCGCGCGGACTACACTGAATCACGCTCTGCATTGGAGTCCGCCATGAACGCGATCCGCGCTTCAGTCGTAGTCATATCGGCATTCGCCGTCACATCGGCGTTCGCGCAGCTTCATCCGAGCGCCGAAACCGACATGTACGCGCCGCAAAACAGCACCAAGCTCATGCCGAACGCGCCGCTCGGCAGTCAATACCCGACGCACGGCAACGCGCAGGCCGGCGAGCTCAATCTCAATCCGAGCGATCCGCGCGCGCAGCTCGTCAACGGCCTGCCGAACAACGCCAACAGCGGCGGATACGGTTCGCCGCTCGCCGGCAACAAGGCGAACGTGCCGCGCGGCGAATAAATGACGTGGGTCCGCGCACCGAAAGCGCGCTCACCATTCTCGTTTCGAGAATGGTGATTTGAAAATCGACGGGATTCTCCTCATCGCGGCAAGAACCGATACTCGATTCACAGGACGGGACGTCTCCCGGCCATCAACCGAATCAGGGAATCTGCCGTGAAGATCTATCACCATCCGCTGTCCGGGCACTCGCACCGCGCGCGTCTCTTCCTGAATCTGCTGGGCGTCGAACACGAAGAAGCGTTCGTCGATCTCGCCGCCGCCGCGCACAAGACGCCCGACTATCTGAAGCTGAACCGCTTCGGCCAGATTCCCGTGCTCGTCGATGGCGACACGGTCATCGCCGATTCGAACGCGATCCTCGTCTATCTCGCGAAAAAAGCCGGCAACACGAAGTGGCTGCCCGAAACGCCCGCCGAAGCCGCCGCCGTGCAGCGCTGGCTCTCCGTCGCGGCCGGGCAGATCGCGTTCGGTCCCGCCGCCGCGCGTCTCATCACCGTGTTCGGCGCGAAGTTCGACGCGAACGAAGTCATCGCCCGCGCGTACAACGTCCTCAAGGTGCTCGACGCGGAACTGGCGAATCGCGACTGGATCGCCGATATCGACGAGACCGCCGCCGCGCACCCGACCATCGCGGATGTCGCGCTCTACAGCTATATCTCGAGCGCGCCCGAAGGCAACGTCGACCTTTCCGCCTACGCGAACGTGAACGCGTGGCTGAAGCGCGTCGAAGCGCTGAAGGGTTTCGTTCCGTTCCAAAAGACGGCCGCGGGTCTCGCGGCGTAAAGGGAGCGCGGCGGCCGGCTCGCGCCGTGCCGCCGCGCCCGAATCGAAGAGGCATACGATCATGTCCGCTTCCGCGCTTGGCAATGTCAAACAGGTCGCCACGCCCTCGCCGTGGCATCGCGGCGAACTCGCCATTCAGAAGGCTTTCGGCGTCGACGAGCGCATGGACGGCGTCGGCCGGCGCGTCGTGCGCGATTACATGCCGGATCAGCATCGCCAGTTCTTCGGGCAACTGCCGTTCATCGTGGCCGGTTCCGTCGATGAACGCGGCGATCCGTGGGCGACGCTGCTCGCCGGGCATCCCGGCTTCATGCACGCGACCGATGCCAAAACGCTGTCGATGAGCCCCGCCCGCGATCCGCTCGATCCCGCCGACGCCGGCATGCACGATGGCGCGTCGATCGGCCTGCTTGGCATCGAAATGCACACGCGCCGCCGCAATCGGATGAACGGCGTGATTCATCGCGATGGCGCGAACCTCGCGTTCGACGTGGCCGTCGAACAGAGCTTCGGCAATTGCCCGCAGTACATCCAGTTGCGCGATTTCGAGTTCGTGCGCGATCCTTCCTTGCCGTCGCCGGTCGAGCCGCTCGAATCCGACGCCCTTTCGCCGCGCGCAAAAGCGATGATCGCGGGCGCGGATACGTTCTTCGTCGCGTCGTATTTCGATCGCGAGGACGGGCATCGGCAAGTGGACGTGTCGCATCGCGGCGGCAAACCGGGTTTCGTGCGTCTGTCGGACGACGGCTCGCTCACGATTCCCGATTTCGCCGGCAATCTCTTCTTCAACACGCTCGGCAACATTCTCGTGAACGCTCGCGCGGGACTCGTGTTCGCGGACTTCGAAACCGGCGACATGCTGCAGCTCGCGGGCGACGCGGAAGTGCTGCTCGACTCGCCCGAAACCGCCGCATTTCAGGGCGCGGAACGGCTGTGGCGCTTCACGCCGCGCCGCATCGTGTATCGCGCCGAGGCGCTGCCCTTGCGATGGAAAGCGCGCAGCGACGGCGCATCGCCCAATTCGCTGATGACCGGCGACTGGACGCAAGTGGCCGAGCGCCTGAAGGCGTCCACGCTCGCGAACGTGTGGCGCGCGTTTCGCGTGAGCAGAATCGTCGATGAAAGCGATGCGATCCGCTCGTTCCATCTCGAACCCGCCGATGGCGCGGGCATCGTTCCGCACAAGGCCGGTCAGCATCTGCCGATGCGCGTGACGCTGCCGGGCGAGGCGAAACCGCAGATTCGCACGTACACGCTGTCGGTCGCGCCGTCGGACGGCGTGTATCGCATCAGCGTGAAGCGCGACGGGCGCGTGTCGGCACATCTGCACGACACGCTGAAAGCGGGCGACGTCATCGAGGCGCGCGCGCCCGCCGGAGACTTCACGATCGATCCGTTCGAGCAGCGTCCCGCCGTGCTGATGGCGGCGGGCGTCGGCATCACGCCGATGCTCGCGATGTTGCGGCACATCGTCTACGAAGGCTTGAGGAAGCGCCGCGTGCGGCCGGTGTGGATGATCGTGTCGGCGCATTCGCTCGCGAGCCGCGCGTTCTCGCGCGAAATCGATGCGCTCGCGCAGAGCGCGGGCGGCGCGGTGACCGTGATCCGCGTGCTCAGCGACACGAACGGCGCGCAAATGGACCGCGATTACGACGTGTCCGGGCGCATCGACATCGATCTGCTGACGAGCCGTCTGCCCTTCAACGACTACGACTTCTATCTGTGCGGGCCGGGCGCGTTCATGCAGTCGATCTACGATGGCCTGCGCGCGCTCAATGTCGCCGATGCGCGCGTGCATGCGGAAGCGTTCGGTCCATCGGCGCTAAAGCGCACGGCGGATCGCGGCGCCGACGTCAAGCCGATGCGTCCCGCCGCGACCGAGCCCGTGAAGATCGAATTCCTGAAGTCGGGCGCGAGCGCGCAATGGCAGCCGGGCAGCGGCACCTTGCTGGAACTCGCCGAAGCGAGCGGTCTGTCGCCCGAGTTCAACTGCCGCGGCGGCACTTGCGGCACATGCCGGACGCGCATCGCGAAAGGCGCGGTGTCGTATGAAAGCGAGCCGGCGTTTCATGTCGGCGATGACGAAGCGCTGATCTGCTGCGCGATGCCCGCCGCCGATGGAGACACGCTCGAACTCGATCTGTAACGATTGTGCCCCGCGCGCATATCCGTGAGAATGCACGGCATCTCAAGCCTGCATGTCTCGTGCTTTCCCATGGACCGTTTACAGGCAATGACGACCTTCGTCACGGTGGTCGAAACCGGCGGCTTCGCATCGGCGGCGCGCAAGCTCGACGTGTCGCCGTCGGTCGTGAGCCGCGTCGTGACGGAACTCGAAGAACATCTCGGCGTGCGCCTGCTCACGCGCACCACACGCGTCGTGCGTCTCACCGACGCCGGCAGCGGCTATTTCGAGGACTGCCGCCGCATTCTCGGCGAAATCGATAACGCCGAACTTTCCGCGACCGGCACGCATTCCTCGCCGCGCGGACTGCTTTCGATCACCGCGCCGGTGATGTTCGGCCGCCTGCACGTCACGCCGATCGTCCTCGATTATCTGGGCCGTTATCCCGAAGCGGACGCAAGCTGCTGGTTCGTCGATCGCGTGGTGAATCTCGTCGATGAAGGCATCGACGTGGCGGTGCGGATCGCGCAATTGCCGGACTCGTCGTTGCAGGCGATCAACGTCGGGCGCGTGCGGCGCGTGCTGTGCGCCTCGCCCGCTTATCTCGCGAAGCACGGCACGCCACGTCATCCGGACGATCTCGCGGAGCATGTCGTGATTGCGTCGACGGGTTCGTCGACGCCCCCGGAATGGCGTCTCTCCGACGGCGAGCGGCAGTTTCTCGTGCGCTCGCATCCTCGCCTGACGACGACCACCAACGACTCGGCCATCGCCGCCGCGCTCGCGGATTTCGGCATCGCGCGGCTCCTGTCGTATCAGATCGCGCAACACGTTGCCGACGGGCGTCTCGCAATCGTGCTGCCGGAGTTCGAGACGCCGCCCCTGCCGATCCATCTCGTGCATCGCGAAGGGCGTCACGTCACGCAGAAGGTCCGCGCATTTCTCGACCTCGCCGTGACGACGCTGCGCGCGAACGAATCGTTGCGCTGAGCGCGTTAAACAAACACGTCTTCGGTGACAAATCGTCCATCGCTCGCCGAATCGAACGGCCGTTAGCACGACTGCCGTGCAAAATGCCGGCAAAACATGCAACATAGCTGTCTCGAACGATCGCTTCGATCGCCGCGCTTTCGGCTTATCTGAACCCTTACCGGCTCACGCACCATGACGAATCCAACTTCTCCCGTGAATGAACGCCCGCTCGACATGATCATCTTCGGCGGCGGCGGAGACCTGGCGGCGCGCAAGCTGCTGCCGGCGCTCTACATGGCGCACACGCACTGCAACCTGCCCGCGGACACGCGCATTCTCGCCATCGGCCGCAAGGACTGGACGCGCGAGGATTACCTCAAGAATTTCATGGAAGAGCAGGCGCGCCCTTTCATCGATTCCAAGGTTTTCGATGCCCAGTCGTGGGACAAATTTCTCGCGCTCTTCGATTACGTGCGCATCGACGTCGAGAATCCCGGCGATTTCGAGCGTCTCGCACAGGCCGTGCGTCCTGGCTCGCAGCGCGTGCTGTATCTGTCGACGTCGCCGGAACTGTTCGTGACGATCTGCACCAACCTCGATAACGCCGGCATTCTCGACGAAAACGCCCGCGTCGTGCTTGAAAAGCCGCTCGGCCACGATCTCGCATCGGCGCGCGCCATCAACGATGCGGTCGGCAAGCACTTCAAGGAAGAGCAGATCTATCGCATCGACCATTATCTCGGCAAGGAAACCGTGCAGAACCTGATGGTGCTGCGCTTCGGCAACGCGATCTTCGGCCCGCTGTGGCAGGCGCCGTACATCAAGAGCGTGCAGATCACGGTGTCGGAGACGGTGGGCGTCGGCAGCCGCGCGGGCTTCTACGATCACACCGGCGCATTGCGCGACATGGTGCAGAACCACTTGCTGCAACTGCTTTGCATTGTCGCGATGGAGCCGCCCGTCTCGCTCGATCCGGACGCCGTGCGCGACGAAAAGCTGAAGGTGCTGAAGTCGCTGCGGCCGATGACCGTCGCCGATATCGCACGCGACACCGTGCGCGGCCAGTACACGGCGGGCGCGGTCGGCGGCGAGGCGGTGAAGGGCTATCTCGAAGAGCAGAACGTGCCCGCCGACAGCCGCGCGGAAACCTTCGTGGCGCTGCGCGCGCATATCAACAACTGGCGCTGGGCCAACGTGCCGTTCTTCCTGCGCACGGGCAAGCGCATGCAGAATCGCCGCTCGGAGATCGTCATCGACTTCGCGGACCTGCCGTTCTCGATCATCCCCGAAGGCCCGCGCCATTACGGCAACCGCCTGACGATCACGCTGCAGCCGGAAGAATCGATCCAACTCCAGATGATGGCGAAGGAACCCGGCAGCGGCATGCACATGCAGCCCGTCACGCTCAATCTCGACCTGCAGCAGGCCATGACGCAGCGGCGCGCGGAAGCGTACGAGCGCTTGCTCATCGACGTGATTCGCGGCCGCCTCACGCACTTCATGCGGCGCGACGAACTGGAAGCGGCATGGACGTGGGTGGAGCCGATTCTCAACGGCTGGAAGGAACTCGGCGACCGTCCGCGCGGTTATACGGCGGGAACGTTCGGCCCGGCCGCTTCGAGCGCGTTGATGGCGCGCGAGAATCTCGCCTGGGCGGAAGAAGCCTGATTCACCGCATCGCGGCGTGCGGCCCCCGTTTCGAGGCCCACGCCGCGCCCGCGGCCATCACCGCGGACAACACCACGATGCCCGCGAGAATGCCTTCGAGCCGCATCAGCGCGGGCATCGGGTCCGACGACCAATGGTGGTCCTGCACGAACACCATGATGAACGCGATGCTGAACTGCCGTCCGACATAGCTCGCGCCCTGCGTGCCCGTCTGCACATGACAGCCGATCCACACGCCCACGCATAGCGCGATCATGCAGGCGAACGCGTTGTCGCCGAGTAGCGGCAACAGCGCGAGACTCGCCGCGCCCGCCAGCAGACAGCCGATGAAACGCTGAATCATGCGCTCGGCGATCGGCTTTCGCGTCGGCTTGCCGAGCGCCGATGTCGGCAAGATCAGCACGGCAACCGCCGTCACCATCGCCTGCGCGAAGCCCGGCAGATTCCACGCATACGCGATCGCCGCGAGGATCATCACCGACCATGCGCCTTGCCACGCGAGCCGCTTGCGCATCGCGAGCGCGGTCTGCTCGGCGCGCGCGAGGTGCGTCGCGTCGAGCGCCTGCACGGCGCGGGCGGCATCGGAAGGAATGACGGTGACGGTTTGCGCGTTGACGCCATCGACGCGATCCACGGTGGATGCCGCCTGCGCGCGCGGCACCGGCGGCGCGCCGCGCGACTTGCGATAGTGCTGCACGCCCGCATGCACAAGCGCCGACACGGCCACGCACGCGGCCGTCCCGACCATCACTTCGGCGACGCGCAAGAGCGCAAACGACGCCGTCGCCGCCGCGGATTCGAGCCGATGCGCCTCGAACGTGACCATGAGCGAGGTCACGCCGCCGAGCACCCACGCGTAGCCCGCATCGGAAACGAGCGCCCGATACACCGACATCCCGACGATCGCCCCGAGCAGCGGCACGAAGAGCCACGGCACGTCGCCGATGATCGGCCCGGCGACCGCGCCGATCAGCGCGCCGGCGATCGTCCCGACCACGCGATGCACGCCGCGTTGCGCGCACGCCGAGAATTTCGACTGCATCACCGCGAAGCCGCTGATCGCGGCCCACCAGATGTTGCTCAAATGGAAAGCGTAGGCGAGCGCGACGGCAAGTCCGACGGAAAGCATCGCCTGCGTGGCGAAGAGCGCACGGGCGGGCGTCGGCCTGATCGCGACGAGTTCGCGCCCGAGCGCGGCGAAGGCGTCGCGGACGATGTGGACGAACGCGGCTGCGGCGGTTTCGTGCGGGATCGGGCGGGCGCTTCGGGAAGAATCGTCGGTCGGCATCGTTCTCGCGATTGTTCGGACGTCTGGCTTGAGCGTAGCCGCCGATCGTCCGGATGCAAAGCCGAACCGCGAAAGTGCGGCAAATCCGCTACACGCGCGAAGTGAGCAGACGCAGGCCCGCCGCGCCGAACACGAGCGCGAGACATGCATCGAGGCCGCGCTGGATGCGTTTGTACATGCGCCGCGCGGAGGCCATCGAGAAGAGCGCGGCATAGCCGCCGAACACGCATACGCCGATGCAGAGGCACCCCGCGACGACGACGAGCATGTGTCCCGGCCCTTCCCCCGCCGACGATCCGAGCGCCGCCACGGACATCCACACGAGAATCGCTTTCGGATTCGTGAGATGCAGAAGTGCGCCGCGCGCGTAGAGCCTGCGCGCGCTCTGCCCTTGCGCATCCGCCGACGAAGCGCGCAGCGGCGGCTTCAACGCCGCGCGTCCCGACTTGAACGCGAGCCACAACAGATACAGCCCGCCGCAGATCTTCACGCCGACGAGAAAGCCCGAGTACGCCGTCAGCGCGGCGGAGAGGCCGAGCGCGGCGAGCATCGCCCAGAAGAAGGAGCCGGACATCACGCCCGCCGCGAACGCGAAGGCCGCGCGCCGCCCGGACGTGCTCGCGATCGACATGATCGCGAGATTGCTCGGCCCGGGACTCGCGGTGCCGACGAAATACGCCGAATAAGCGATGAGCAGATTCGCGCTGAGCAAGGCGTGGCCGTTCATGGCGTGTGCGTCTCCGGTTCGGGTTTCGGGCAGTGTCGTCGAAGGCAGACGCGCGCGTCCATGAACGCTTCGCATTTTTGCGGGCAGGCCAGTTCCTTGCGCACGCACTCGCCGGTGCTATCTTTGAATGCGCACAAGCCCCTCTCACAAGGACACATCATGGCGAAAGTACTGGTTCTCTATTATTCGATGTACGGCCACGTGGAAACGATGGCGCAAGCGATAGCCGAAGGCGCGCGCGGCGTCGCGGGCACGGAAGTCACGCTCAAACGCGTGCCCGAAACGATTCCCGCCGATCAGGCCGCGAAGATCGGCGTGAAGCTCGATCAGCAGGCGCCGGTCGCGACCGTCGACGAACTCGCCGACTACGACGCGATCATCTTCGGCACGCCGACGCGCTTCGGCAACATGGCCGGCCAGATGCGCACGTTTCTCGATCAGACGGGCGGGCTCTGGGTGAAAGGCGCGCTCGTCGGAAAGATCGGCAGCGTGTTTTCATCGACGGCTTCGCAACACGGCGGACAGGAAACCACGATCACATCGTTCCATACGACGCTGCTGCATCACGGCATGGTGATCGTCGGCGTGCCGTATGCGTGCGCGGGACTCACGAACATGAGCGAGGTGTCCGGCGGCACGCCCTACGGCGCGACGACGCTCGCTTCGTCCGACGGCAGCCGTCAGCCATCGCAGAACGAACTCGATATCGCGCGTTATCAGGGCAAGCACGTCGCCGAGCTGGCCGCGAAGCTCGCCGCTTAAGCGACGCTCACGCCTCGACGTCGAGCTTCACTTCGTACAGCGACTTGCCGTTGAGGTCGTGCAGCGAGACCGTCAGCGCGCGGCTCGCGGGATCGATCTTCGCGCGGCCATAGAACTGCTGCATGGCCGCCGGCGAACGGTTCTGCGGATTGTCCTTCGGCACGCTGACATAGCGCAGTTCGGGACCGAACGTCATGTCGAGATCGTTCGGGCCGAACGTGCCCGCGTTGATCGGCCCGCCGACGAATTCCCAGAACGGCTTGAACTCCGTGAACTTCGCACGCGACGGATCGTAGTGCGTCGCCTGCGCGTAGTGCACGTCCGCCGTAATCCACACGACGTTCTTGATGTCTTCCTGCTTGATGAAGCGCAGGATGTCGGCAAGCTCCAGTTCGCGGCCGGACGGCGCGCCGTTGTCCGCGTTGGCCCATGCCTCGAAGGTGCCTTTGGGCACATCGGGGTTCGCATCGGGCACGACGAGCGAGATCGGCATGTCGCTCGCAATCACCTTCCACGTCGCGCGCGATGCCTTGAGCGATGCCTTCAGCCACGCGGTCTGCTGCGAGCCGAGAAATGCCGAATCCGCGTCGAGACGCGTTTGCGTGTTCGGCGAGTTCGCGCCGCGATACGAACGCTCGTCGAGCATGAACACATCGAGCAGCGGCCCGAACTGAAAGCCGCGATACACCTGTTCCGGATCGAGCTGATTGATGCGATACGGGTTGTACTCGAACATCGCCTGCTTCGCGCGCGCTTCGAGCAGGTTGATCGAACGCGTCTGATAACGCTTCTCCGCTTCGCCGATCAGTTGTCCCGGATACCAGTTGTTGCGCACTTCGTGATCGTCCCATTGCACGAGGAACGGCACTTCGGCTGCGAAGCGGCGCTTGTTTTTATCGAGCTGGTTATAGGCGAACGCCGCGCGATAGTCGTCGAGCGTCTGCGCGACATGCGACTTCCCTTCGGTCACGATGTTCGTCCACATCGTGCCGTCGGGCAACTTCACTTCCGGTTCGATCACGCTGTCCGCATAGATCTGATCGCCCTGATGGATGAAGAAATCCGGCGCTTCGCGACGCATCGCTTCATAGATGCGATAGCCGCCGAAGCGCTCGTTGATGCCCCAGCCCTGCCCCGCTTCATCGCCGGAAAATACGAAGCAGATCGGCTTCTCCGCTTCGATCGATGCCGTGCGCAGACGTCCAGTCACCGGCTCGCTGTAGGCTTTGCCATCGACGAGATCGGCGAAGCGCACGCGATAGAACACATCGGCGCCGGGCGGCAGGCCGGTCAGATCGACGCGCGCCGTGAAACCGCTGCTTTCGAGCGCGGCCGGTCCGATGCGCCGTTGAATCGTCCTGAAGCTTTCGCTCGCCGCATACTCGACGATCATGCGCGCGGGCCGGTCCGTGCGGCTCCAGACGATGCCGCTCGTCGCGGTGACGTCGCCGCTCATCACGCCGCTGGGTAGTTGCGGACGCAACTTGTCGGCGGTGACGACGGCGGGCGCGACGCCTTGCGCGAGGGCATCGGCGAGACCCGCGCCTGTCAGGGCGAGGCCCGTGCCGGAAACGAGGCCCTTCAGCAAGGTGCGTCGGGACGGTTTGATGATGCGATCCGGCATGGCGAGCTTCCTCTCGAACTGAATGATGGGGTTGTGCGCTGCGTCGAATCGACGATGGTAAAGCGTAACGGTGTCGCTTTTGTTTCAACGCTCGCTTCATTACCCGCGCGGTTCGATGCGATCAGCACGCGGCGATTGCTGTGGCGGCTCACGGCATCGGCCACGCGTTCTTCCCAGAAACGCCAGTGCGTGGCTTTCGTGCGGCCTATCACGATGAGATCCGCGTCGAACTCGCGCGCCGCCTGCGCGATCGTGCGCGCGAGCGTCGTGCCGCCCGGCAGGTCCATCGTCACGCACATGCCGTTGATGCTCGATGCGCGTATCGCCTGAAGCGTGCGCTTCTCGACTTCGCGCGCGAGGTCGTCGACCTGCGCGAGCGCCACGCCGAAGTCGTATTGCGCGGACGATATCGCCCAGAACGGCGCGCGGTCCACGACATGAAGCGCCGTGAGGCGCGCGTTGCATTCGCGGGCCCGCGCGATGCCGAGCGCAAGCGCTGCATGGCTGCCATCCGGTCCCACTGCGACGAGAACGTGTTGTTGCATGATGTCGTCTCCGGTTGAGTTTCGCGCGGTTCAGTGCATGCGCCACGCGCGCTTCACGGCATCGATCACGGCGGCTTCCGTGCAACTCATGACGCCATCCGCGACCACCGCCGATTCGCACAGCGTGAGCACATCGCGTCGCACGCGCTCGTCGGATACGTCCTGCGCGAGCTGATGCACGACATGCGGGTCGACGCGGCACACGTCGTCCCATGTCAGATACGAGCATCGCGTGAGATCCTCGCAAACCTCGCGCACGACGTCGTGCAACTCGCCCGCATGAAGCCCGAGCCGCGCATAGAAGCCGCGCCGTTCGAGCGCTTCGATTTCCGCACTGCCGATATGCCCGTCCGCGATCAGCGACATCACGACGATGCGCGCGGCCGCGCGAGGACTGTCCGATGGATAGTGGCGCATGGCATTACTCCTTCGATGAAACGTCGTCAATGAAAGGCAGTGCGATGGTTTCGATCAGGACCGCGCCGCCCGGATGCCTTGCATCGTAGGCGCGGACAATGAGCGTCGAATGAGCGTGCGATGTCTGCGCGAGCCGCACAGCGGCGCCGAAAAAGCGTTGGCCTTGGCACGACAGTTCGCATCTCCGCGCGCCTGCTACTCCCGTTCTGTGCGCCTTGCCACACAAGGCTTTCGCGCGCGCGATGCACCGACTGGCATGGCGGATGCATAAGGCCTGCCGTCGCGTCATGACTGCCTGCCACTGTTTGACGCGACCGGGCCGACGCCTCGCGCGCCGGCCCGTTTCTTCCGGCGCCGCGACGATGGTTCCGGCGGCACGCGCAGGCGCCAAGGAGATCGACATGAACAGCTTCGACGACGCCTTCGAAGCGCTGATCGGCAGCGAAGGCGGCTACTCATTCCATCCGGCGGACCCGGGCGGCGAAACGATGTGGGGCGTGACGGCGCGCGTCGCACTCGGCTATGGCTATGCGGGCGCGATGAAGGACTTGCCGCTCGATCTCGCGAAGCGCATCGCGAAGCAGAAGTACTGGGACCCGCTGCATCTCGACGAATTCGATCCGCGCGTCGCGTTCCAGATCTTCGATGCCAACTACAACGGCGGGCTCGTCGTGCTGTGGATGCAGAAGGCATCGGGCGCAAAGGAAGACGGCAAGTTCGGCCCCGATACCGTCGATGCCGTGAAAGCCGCCGATCCGATGCGCTTCGTCCTGCGCTTCATTGCGTATCGATTGCGCTATCTGAAGGGCCTGCACGCATGGCCGACGTTCAGCCGCGGCTGGACCGAGCGCATGGCGACGAATCTTCTTTTGGGAGCAGCATGATGGACTGGTCGAAAGTGGCGGCAACCATCGGCGCGAAGGCGCCTCTTCTCGCGGGTCTCATCGGCGGGCCCGTCGGGCTTGGCGTCAGCACGGCGGCCGCGATCATCTCCCATGCGCTCGGGACGCCTAACGATCCGGATATCGTCGCGACCGCGCTCAACGATCCCGCCGCGCTCGACAAGATCAGCCAGGCCGAAAACGCGAACTCGTTGCAGTTGCAACAACTCGTGGTGGCGGCGGCGCAGGCGCGTCTGTCGTTCGAAGCGGACATGGCGCGCATCTCGGCGGGCGACCGCGCCGATGCGCGCGCAATGGGCATCGCGAACAGGGACTGGGTGCCCAAGTTCCTCGCGATGGCCGTGACCGGCGGCTTCTTCGGCATTCTGCTGCTGATGGCGTTGCGCGCGTTGCCCGAGGCGAATCGCGATCTCGTGAACGTCGTGGTCGGCGCGCTCGGGACCGCGTGGATCAGCATCATCGGGTATTACTTCGGGACGTCGGCGGGCTCGATGCGCAAGACCGAACTGCTCGCGCAACCGAGCGTGCCGATCACGCCCGAAACGGCGGTGACGTTGCGCGATCCGGCGCCCGCGTCGGGCGCGAACGGCGATAGCGCGCATCGCGCATTCGTGCCGGGCGGGCAAGGCCCGATCTTCACGGGCGCGTCGTGAGCGTCATCGTGTCAGAGCTCAGTTGGTCGTGCAACGCGCATGTTGATCGGCGATGTCTGCGCATAAACCGGCGCTGAGCCGACTCCGAGTGAAAGCGCGGTGGCGACCGTTGCTGCCGACAGACTGAGAAGCCGTTTCGCGTCGAACTGAGTCATGTCGATTCCCCTTTCCTTGTGTCGATATCCGCTTGGCGTTGCGAACGCTGGTCGCTGCAACCGTGGGGGGAATGTGGAGCTGGGGAATTAGGTAAAAGTGAGGATGATGCGGTCTGATCCCGAAAACGCTCACCTTTGCGTCATAGGCGATTCAGAAATTACCTTTAAACAAGGGCTGCGAGCGCCATTCGACACGCATTCCCGAAAACCCTCACCTTTGCGCGATCTCGCCGCGGTCAGATCACGTTCAACATCGACAACGCCGTCTCCTGCAACGGCGGCAGCACGCGGGCAAGCGCTGCCTCGGCGGTTTCCTTTCCGATCGGCATGTTCGCCGACAACGCCGCGACCACTTCGCCGTGCCGGTTCTTCATCGGCACCGCGATGCCGCGCACGCCCATCTGCAATTGCTGCTCGATCGCGACGTAGCCATCCACGCGCGCCTGCCTGATCTTCTCGTATAGCTTTTCCTTGTTCGTGATCGTGAGCGGCGTGAAGGGCTTGAACTCGGTCGCTTCGAGCCAGCCGCGCACCGATGCCTCGTCCATATACGCGAGCATTGCGATGCCGCCCGACATCAGCGCGGCCGGCACGCGCGCGCCGAGCACGAAGCCGGTCGTCATCACGCGCGTCGAACCATTGCGCGCGATGATCACGAGGTCCCAGTCATCGAGCACGCTGACATACACCGACTCGTGAATCAGCGCGCTCAATTGCTGCAGATAAGGCTGCACAATCCGCGGCAGCCGCGCCGACTCGAAATACGACCAGCCCATGCGCAGCACGCGCGGCGTGAGATTGAAGAGCTTGCCGTCGGTCTGCACGTAACCGAGATGCGCAAGCGTCAGCAGATAACGCCGCGCCGCCGTGCGCGTGAGGCCGGTGCGCGCCGCGGCTTGCGTCGGCGTCATGCGCGCGTGCTGATCGTCGAAGGCTTCGAGAATCGCCAGTCCCTTCTCCAGTCCGGCGATCCAGTCGCGCTTGTCGAGTTCCGGTTTAGTCATGCTTGCATGCTTGTTTAGTTATGGATGGGCCGATGTTTCGGCGCTCCATCAAAGTCAATTGCTAGTGCTAACCCCCAAAGTGATCGATTATCGGACACGCGCGTGCGATAATCGCGCAAAATTTATCATAAATCGTTGATCGAAAGGGGTTGCGCTTTTATTCTCCAATCACTTTCAGAGCGCGCGTATTGCGACAAACCAAAACGCTCCGCCGCTCGGCCAGATTCCAGGCTCAACTCCATAAACCCATTGTTCGGAGACATCTCTATGGCTAGCCCTAAGGAAGACGCGCACGGCGGCCGCCAGGCGAAAAAAGCGACCGCGAGCGGCTGGATCGGCTCGGCGCTGGAGTATTACGACTTCTTCATTTACGCCCAGGCTGCTGCACTCATTTTCCCGCAGTTGTTCTTCCCGTCGGGCAATCCGAAGGTGGCGATCATCGCGTCGCTCGCGACCTACGGCGTCGGCTACGTGGCGCGTCCCATCGGCGCATTCGTGCTCGGTCATCTGGGCGATACGCACGGCCGCAAGAACGTGCTGCTCGTCTGCATGTTCCTGATGGGTATCTCGACGATGGCTGTCGGCCTGCTGCCGACGTATCACCAGATCGGCATGGCCGCGCCCGCGCTGCTCGTCGTGTTGCGCCTGCTTCAAGGCTTCGCGGTGGCCGGTGAAATCTCCGGTGCAAGCTCGATGATTCTCGAGCACGCGCCGTTCGGCCGACGCGGCTACTACGCGAGCTTCACGCTGCAAGGCGTGCAGGCCGGCCAGATTCTCGCGGCCGCCGTTTTCCTGCCGCTCGCCACGTTCATGCCGGAAGACATGTTCAACTCGTGGGGCTGGCGTGTGCCGTTCCTGCTGTCGGCCTTCGTGCTGGTCGCGGGCTACATCATCCGTAAGGAAGTGCATGAAACGCCCGCGTTCACGTCCGAGGAATCGCATGGCGGTGTGCCGAAGTCGCCGATCAAGGAAGCGTTCGCCAACAGCACGCCCGACATGATCCGCGTCGTCTGCATGGCGCTGATGAACGTGATTCCCGTGGTCGCGACGATCTTCGGTGCGGCGTATGCGGTGCAGTCTTCCTACGGCATCGGCTTCCACAAGAGCGTGTATCTGTGGATTCCGGTCGTCGGCAACATCGTCGCGGTGCTGGTGATTCCGTTCGTCGGCAATCTGTCGGACAAGATCGGCCGTCGCCCGATGATGATCGGCGGCTCGCTCATCTCCGGTCTGCTGGCCTTCGCGTATCTCTACGCGATCAGCATCCATAGCGTGCCGCTCGCGTTCCTGATGTCGCTGCTGATGTGGGGTGTCGTGTATCAAGGCTATAACGCGATCTTCCCGAGCTTCTATCCGGAACTCTTCCCGACCCGTTCGCGCGTTTCGGCGATGGCGATCTCGCAGAACATCGGCACGACGATCACCGCGCTGTTGCCCGCACTCTTCGCGGCCGTTGCGCCGCCGGGGTCGGACAACATTCCGCTGACGGTCGGCGCCATTGCCTTCGGCGTGACGATCATCGCGGCGATCGCGGCTTACTCGGCGCGTGAGACGTATCGCATCCGCCTGAGCGATCTCGGCAAGAAGGACGCCGTGCCGATGAGCCAGCAAGAATACGAGCGCCTGCGCGCCGATTCGATCTCCGTGGACAAGGTCGCGAAAGCGCACCACGCATGAGTTGACCGTGTTGGAGTGATCTTCCGGGCCCTTCGGGGCCCGTTTTTTTGCGTGACGCGATAACATGAATGCCTTCTCATCCATGACGCGGAGGCATGAATGGCCGGCTTCAACGAACGCATCCTCAACGGCATCAGCGTGTTCGCGGCGATCGTCGATGCAGGCACGTTCGCCGCGGCGAGCGATCGGCTCGGCATGTCGCAGCCCGGCGTGAGCCGCGCGATCGCGCGCCTCGAAGCGCGTCTGAAGATTCGTCTTTTCGATCGCACGACGCGCAGCGTTTCGCTCACCGACGATGGCCGGCGCTTCTTCGAGCACGTCATGCCGCATCTCGCGGGACTGGAGGAAGCGGCGGCCACGGCATCCGAAGGCGCGACGGCGGTGCGCGGCCGCTTGCGCGTGAACGTCGATCCGATCTTCTCGCGGCTTCTGCTCGGCCCGAAGCTCGACGCGTTTCTGAAGGCGCATCCCGATCTGCAACTCGAACTCATCACGAGCGACCGTCTCGGCGACATGATCGCGGATGGTTTCGATCTCGCCGTGCGCTTCGGCGAGCCGCGCGATTCGAGTCTCGTCGCGCGCAAGCTGCTCGATACGCCGGTGCGGACCGTCGCCGCGCCGTCGTATATCAAGCGATGCGGCACGCCCGCTACCCCGCAGGCGCTCGCAGACGGCACGCATACGTGCATCGAGTTTCGCGATCCCGAAACGGGACGGCCGTTCGCGTGGGAGTTTCATCGCAAGAAGAAGCGCATCACGGTGGAAACGCACGGCCGTCTCACGCTCAACGATCCCGGCACGATGCTGAGCACGCTGCTCTCAGGCTATGGCGTCGCGCAGATTCTGCTGCTGGGTCACGAACATCTGATCGCCGATGCCAAGCTCATCGACCTCTTCCCCGACTGGCCCGACGAGCGCTTTCCGCTGTATGCGTTTTATCCGTCGCGGCATCATCCGCCGGCGAAGACGCGCGCGTTTCTCGATCTCGTCATCGCGCTGACGGGAGGCGTCAACGCAAACTCTTCTCGAACCAGTGATGCGCGTAAGCCTCGTCGCTGAACGGCGCGACCTCGACATAGCCGGATCGCCGATACAGGCCGATCGCTTCCCCGAGCGCCTTGTTCGTCTCCAGACGCACGGCTTTCGCTCCGTTCTTCGACGCGAGCCGTTCGGCCTCTTCGAGCAGCCGACGTCCGACGCCGAGTCCGCGCGCGCCGGCGCTCACCCACATGCGCTTCAACTCGGCCGGCGACGCGCCGTGGAACTTGAGCGCGACGCAGCCTATCGCCGCGCCGCGCAGCCTCGCAACGATCAGCGCGCCCTGCGGCGCCGTCAATTCGCGCGCATCGGCGGACAGGCTGACGGACGGATCGAAGCCCGCTTCGAAGCGCGCGTTCAACTCCGCGAAGTATTGGTCGATGCACCATTGCGCATCCTCGCTCGTCGGGTCTTCGATCGCGAAGCGCATCAGCGAAGGTTGCAGCAAGCGCTCGACTTCGGCCATCGCCGCGATCAGCCGCTTGCGCTGCGCATCGTTCAACGGCGCGAGCATGCCCCCCGCGACCGCGTCCGATAACCTTTCGAGTTCTTCACGTTCGGCGCAGCCCGCATCGGTGAGGCTCGCGCGGCGCACGCGGCGGTCGTCGGGACGAGACTCGACCGCGACGAGACCTTGTCGCTGCAGCGCGGCGAGCGTGCGGCTCACGTAACCCGAATCGAGACCGAGACGCTCGCGCAACACGCGAAGATCGACGCCCTGCGCACCGATTTCCCAGATGAGCCGTGATTCGCCCATCGGACGGCCGCGCCCGAGAAAATGCTCGTTGAGCGCACCGATGCCCTCGGCAACGGTGCGATTGAAGCTGCGAATCTGGCTGATGTCGGTCGGGTTCATATCTCTGACTCTAGTCAGAGAATCGCCCGGCGTCAATCAATGTGCTTGGGTCTCGGCTTCCACGCGCGTTTTCTCCCGGCGCCACGTCGCGGGCGGCTTGCCGACGAGGCGCTTGAACGCACGAATGAACGCCGCTTCGGATGCATAGCCGACGTCCTGCGCGACCGCTGCGATCGTCGCGTTCGTGTTGCGCAGCAGTCCGGCCGCGACCTGCATGCGCCAGTTGACGAGGTACTGCATCGGCGGCAAGCCGATGATCTCGCTGAAGCGCTCGTGCAACGCCGAACGCGAGAGGCCCACGCGCTCGCCCAGTTCTTCGACGGTCCACTCGTGCGCGGGCGCATCGTGCATGACGGCGAGCGCGCGCCCGACGAATCGGTCGCGCAGGCCCGCGAGCCAGCCGCGGCTTTCATCGGGCAGTACATCGACGTAACGGCGCACGGCATCGACGAACATCATCTCGCTCATGCGTTCGAGCATCGCTTCGCCGCCCGGCCGCTTGTGACGCGATTCGACGACGGCCTGCTGCATGAAGTGATTAATCCAGCCCTGCGCGCCCGATTCCTTCAGATGCAAGAGGCGCGGCAACGTCGCGATCAGCGGATTGAACGGACGCAGATCGCAGCCGAGAAAGCCGCATACGAGCATCGTTTCATACGCGTCGTCGGGGCGTCGATTGTTGCGCGCCTCGACCGCGTCGTAGGTCAGCGTGAAGGGCAGCTGATCGATCTTCATCGAGAACGGATCGATATCCGCTTCGGCGCGAATGCCCGGCGCGCTCGAAATCACATGCGCGTCGCCGTGCGGAAACACGATGATGTCGCCGCTCGCAAGACGCACCGGCGCTTCGCCGACGAGCGCGCCCCAGCAGTTGCCGTGCGTCACGACGTGATACTCCATCACATGCTCGCAATCCGGCATGACGATGCTCGCGATGTCGCGCGCGGGCGGCGCCTCGGCCGCCCAGCTTCGATTGCCGCTCACGTGAAAGAACAGCGCGCCGCGCAAGCGCACGGTGCGCAGCACGTCGGACAGGATGTCGAGACTCATGGCGTCTCCCGGTGATCGTAAGCATCGCAAAGCGGACGAACGGACAATTCGCGGCGACTTGCGGACAGGCGTCGAAGCGATGGTAACGGGATACTGCATCTGCCCGCTATCAGGGCGACGCTCGACACATCATCCGGAACTGGAGAACGAACCATGCATGCGTTGAATACATCCGCGGTCTGCGACGAGCCGGCCAAATCACAGCAACCCGATTTCGCCGCGATCAAGGCCCGCCAGCAAGCCACCTGGGCGAGTGGCGACTTCGCGGTGATCGGCACGACATTGCAGATCGTCGGCGAGATGCTTGCCGAATCGATCGATGTGCGCGCCGGCGAGCGCGTGCTCGATATGGCCGCCGGCAACGGCAATGCGACGCTCGCCGCCGCGCGACGTTTTGCCCGCGTGACATCGACCGATTACGTTCCGGCGCTGCTCGAAAAAGGCCGTGCGCGCGCGCAAGCCGAAGGACTCGCGATCGACTTCGAGGTCGCCGATGCCGAGAACCTGCCCTTCGACGACGGCAGCTTCGATGTGGTGCTGTCGACATTCGGCGCGATGTTCACGCCGGATCACAGGCGCTCGGCGAGCGAAATGCTGCGCGTGGCGAAGAGCGGCGGACGCATCGGCATGGCGAACTGGACGCCCGAAGGTTTCATCGGCCAGTTGTTCAAGATCATCGGCGCTTACGCGCCGCCGCCCGCGGGGCTGCAATCGCCCGCGCTTTGGGGCACCGAGCCGCATCTCGTCGCGCTCTTCGGCGCCGAGGCAGCTGATATTCGTTGCGTACGCAAGTACTTCAACATGCGCTATGAATCGCCGGCGCACTGGATACAGGTGTTCCGCGATTTCTACGGGCCCGTGCATCGCGCGTTCGCGGCGCTCGATGCAGCGAAGCAGGCCGATCTCGAACGCGAGATCGGCGGCCTGCTCGAACGCTGCAATGTTGCGGGACCGTCTTCGCTCGTCGTGCCGAGCGAATACATGGAAGTGGTGATCGTCAGGCGTTGACGAGATGCGCTCGCGCGCGAATCACAGCGTGACGGGCTTGCCGCTGCGCGCGCTTGCGATGATCGCGGCGAGCGTCGCGGCATTGTCGAGACTCACTTGCGCGTAGTACTCGATGGCGGCGGCATCGTGCGTTGCGACCATGCGCGCGAAGCTTTCCGCCGCGAAGAAGAAGCCGCTTCCGGTGTCCGACTCGACCGTCTCGAACGGCACCGAATTCGGAATGCCGCGACGCACGCGCATTTGGCTCGGCAGATAGCCGTATTGATCGCCCGCCGTCTGCGCGCTCGTGTGATTCAGATATTCGGTGTCGATCGTGCCCTGCGTGCCGATGATCGTCGCGTGCCGATGATTCGCCGCATCCATCGAGCACGAGACTTGCGCGCGGCGGCCATCGGCGTAGATGAGCGTCGCCATGAGGCTGATGTCGACGTTGCTGTCGGCCCATGTCGCGATTGCATCGACGCGTTGCGGCGCGCTGCCCATCACGAGACGAATGAGGCTCAGCGGATAACTCCCCGCATCGAGCAGCGCGCCGCCGCCGAGCTCGGGCTTCATGCGGATGTTTGCGCCGGGATTGCCGACGGTGAAGCCGAAGTTCGCCTGAATCGCGCGCACGTCGCCGATCGCGCCTTCGCCGATTAGCGCCATCATCGTCGCGGTCTGCGGCTGGAAATAGTATGGGAACGCTTCGAGCAGCAGCACGCCGTTGCGATCGGCGGCCTCGAACATGCGCGCGGCTTCGTCGCGATCGAGCGCGAGCGGCTTCTCGCACAGGATGTGCTTGCCGTGATCCGCGGCCTTGATCGCCCATTCGGCATGCAGGCTGTTCGGCAGCGGAATGTAAACCGCGTCGATGTCCGGGCTCGCAAGCAGCGCGTCGTAGCTGCCGAACCATTTTTCGATGCCGTTTGCTTGCGCGAAGGCTTGCGCATTCTCGTCGCTGCGGCTCGCGACCGCGACGACGCGCACGCGCTCGCTCGGTCTCACGTCACGCGTGAATTGTCTGGCGATGTTCGCGCCACCGAGAATGCCGAGGCGCAGGACGGACGATGCTTGAGTGGATGACAAGGCGGGCTCCTGAATTTGTACCAAATGGTTCACCACGTCAAAGGTAACACAATCGCGTGCTTCAAGGCATGCACTTGTCGGGACGAACTTTCGTGCCGCGCCGGTCCGCCGGGACGTGGCAATTGTCCACGCGTTGATCGTCGCTGGCCTTGTCGCCGAGACGTTCCTTCAAGGTCTTCGGTTCCGGTGCGGCGGACGAAGCCGCAACGGGCGCTTCCGCTGCGTCCGTTGCAAGCGCGGCGCCGGTCCACGCGAGACAAGCGCATAGAAGAACGAGTGTCTTCATGACAGACCGCCATGAAAGATGAAACGAGCAGCTTCGCCGCGCGGCGAGCGCACGACGCCCCGCTTCTTGCGGTTTCATTCAGGCATGCATTCCGCTGACGACATCCTTCGCGCGCGCCGCCGACGCAACCGGACACAAGCCGCGCACCGCGACGATCAGACCGCTCGCGTCATCGCGGTTCCTGACGTCGAGCGTCGCGTGATGCCGTTGCGCGACGCGCAGCGCGATTGCGAGACCGAGCCCGCTGCCGTGTCCCGACGTCCCGACGCAACGATAAAAGCGGTCGCATACGCGATCGATCTCGTCCGGCGGAATGCCGGGACCGGAGTCCAGCACGGTGAGCGCGATGCCATCCGCTTGGCGCCGCAAGGTCACGTCGACGCGCCCACCGTGCGGCGTGTGACGGATCGCGTTATCGAGCAGGTTGTTCACGAGGACGGCGAGCGCGTGCGTGTCGCCCATGATCGTGAACGGATCGTGATCGTCCAGCGCATGTTCGAGTTCCAGGCCGAGGTCGATCGATCGTGCTTCGGCCAGCAACGAGAAATCGCTCACGCGGAGTTCGCAGAGCGTGCGCAGGCTCATCGGCGCGATGGCCGCTTCGCGCGCGGCGTCTTCGCGCGCCATGCTGAGTAGCTGCTGCGCGAGATGGATGAGGCGATTCAACCGGCCGTCGATCTTCGCGAGCGTCGCGGCATCGACCTGAAGCGAGCCATCGCCGATTGCGCCCTGGATTTGCAGCTTGAGCGCGGTGAGCGGCGTGCGCAGTTCGTGCGCGGCATCGGCGACGAACGTGCGCTGCGCCTGCGATGCCTCCGAGAGACGCGCGAGCAGGCCATTCAACGCATCGACGAGAGGACGCAGCTCGTCGGGCATCGGCTTGTGGAAGACGACGGGCTCGAGCGATTCCGGCGAGCGCGCGACGAGCGATTGCGACAGCCAGCGCACCGGCGAAAGCCCGCGCGCGACGACGAGAAGCACGATCACGACGATCACCGGAATCAGCAATGCGAGCGGCCAGATCGTGCGCAATGCGAGCGCCATGGCGAGATCGTCGCGGATGAAATAAGGCTGCGCGACCTGCACGAAGCGATCCGGCTGCGCGACGCCGAACGCGCGCCAGCGATACCCTTCCCGCTCCGCCGATTCGAAACCGTCGCCGAAACGCGGCAAGGCGGGCTCGCGCGGCGAGTGATAGATGAGGCGGCCCGTCCGATCCCAGATGTCGATGACGAGCCGGTCGTCCGCGATGCCGTGCAGTTCGGGATTGCGGCCCTCTGCAACGTCGTCGGCGGTGATGTTATGCGGCAGCGAGAGCGCGACGGTGCGCAGTTCGTAGTCGAAGAGTTCGCCGGCTTCGAGGCGCGCGGCGTCGAATATGCCGACGCCCGCAATCAGGCACGCGATGCCAAGGCTGCAGATGAGCCAGCCGAGCAGCCATCGGCGGATCGTTGTCATCCGATCCTCTTCAATCGATAACCGACGCCGCGCACCGTCACGATCTCATCCGCGCCGATCTTGCGCCGCAAGCTGTGAACGTGGACTTCGATCGCGTTGCTGCCCACTTCCTCGCCCCAGCCGTACAGTTTTTCTTCGAGCTCGGGGCGGCGAAATACGCGCGACGGCTCTTCGATCAGCGCCTGCAGCAGCGCGAACTCGCGCGGCACGAGATTGAGCGCGACGCCGCCCTTGGTCGCCTCGTGCGCGGCCGGATTGAGCGTCAGCTCGCCGTGCGAGTACACCGGATGCTTGTGCCCGGTGCGGCGTCTCAACAATGCGCGGACGCGAGCCGCGAGCTCGTCGAGATCGAAGGGCTTCATCAGATAGTCGTCCGCGCCGGCGTCGAGGCCGCGGATGCGGTCATCAACGGCATCGCGCGCCGTCAGGATCATCACGGGCGCGTCGCCGCCGTTCTTGCGATACGTGGCGAGCACGTCGAGGCCGTCGCGCTTGGGCAGGTTCAGGTCCAGCAGCACGAGGTCGTACACGCCGTTGCCGAGCGACAGCTCCGCGGCCCGTCCGTCCTGCGCCCAATCCACCGTGTAACCGGCGCGGCGCAACGCGGCGAGCACGGTCTCCGCGATCATCTCGTCGTCCTCCACCAATAACAGGCGCATGCGCTTTCTCCAGGCTCAACAGGTCGCCGCCGATTGTCCGGCTTGCATGCTTAAGCGCCACTTAAGCTTTGCGCGCAGCCGCACATTATGTCCCCGATAACGCCTTGCGGCGCCGGCGGCTTAAGCATCGCATAAGGTTTGTCCACGCACTATACGTCGAGCGCGCCGATTCGCGGCCGTGCGGCCCCGGAAATGCCGATGCGAGCGTCCACTGTCGTTTCCCTGCGTGCGAACGCCGTGCTGATCGCATTGTGCGTCGCGGCATCGGATGCGGCGTGGCTCGCGGTCTGCGGTTGCACGGGCCATGTGCATGCGCTCGAAACCACGACGATGCGTCTCGCGACGCTCGGGAGCGCGGCAGGCATCGTCTTCATCGTGCGACGCATCGCCAAGCTCGAATTCGATGCGGCCAGAGCCGCAAGGCGCATCGCCTGGACCACCGACAGATTCGTCATCGACGGAACCTGTCCCGGCGCCTGGCTCGTGCAGCTCCATGTGGAGCTTCATCCCGACGGCTCACGGTCGAGCGCCGCGCACGCGTGTCCCCACGCAGCGGCGTCCAGCAGAGTGCCACGCGGTCGGGCGTGACCTCGGAATCGCGCCCGACCTCCTTCGACCCGGCTCATGAGCCGGGTTTTTTTTGTCCGCGAATATTTACCGCGTCTCGCACTACACATTGCTTTCGCTCGCATTTCAATGTCCATTCGTTCGCTTACCTAAGCATCCCCGGCTGTTTCGTGCGCGGCGCGTGTGCGAGTTCGCGTGGGGCGGCATCGCAATCGTGTTGCTGCGCGTGGCGGAACCGCGGCGCGCGAGCGAATTGGCGCGCCATCGCGGCTAAAGGTGAGGCTTTTCGGGAGCGCGATTTTTCTTGCGAAAGTTGCAGATCGCAACTAAATTAGAGGCATTTGGTTGCGCCTCGCAACCGATGGAGAGGACATGGACTTCATCGACACACCCGTTCAATCGCGCGACAAAACCATTCTCGAACTGCGCGAATTCTCGCGCAAGCTCGTGCGCGAACTGGGCTTCATGCGCAACACGCTGGCCGACAGCGGACTCGCGCCTTCGGCGGTTCACGCGATCATCGAGATCGGGGCGACGCCCGGCATTCAGGCGCGCGACATCGCGCAAATTCTGCGGCTCGACAAATCCAACGCCAGCCGGCAGATCGCGCGGCTCGAAGCGGCGGGGCTCGTCACGCGGCAGACATCGAGCGAAGACGCGCGTTCGTCCGAGCTGTATCTCACGGCGAACGGACAGAAGCTGCGCAGAAAGATCGACAAGTTCGCGACGGATCAGGTTTCCGACGCGCTGCGCCGCATGGTGCCCGAAGATCAGCAGACGCTCGTGCGCTCGCTCGCGCTCTACGCCGATGCGCTCGCCCACGGTCACGAACACAAGATCCATCACAGGACGCCGCATGCCGCGCATACGGAAAGCGCGCGCATCGTCGAGGGATACCGGCCCGGCTGCATCGGCGATGTGGCGAGCCTGCACGCGCGTTTCTACGCGCATCACGCGGGCTTCGGCGTGTTCTTCGAGCGCAGGGTCGCGACGGAATTGGCCGCATTCGCGGAAAGTCTGCCGGTCGAAGGCCGCGCGTTGTGGCTCGTGATGGAAGGCGAGCGCACGCTCGGCTCGCTCGCGATCGATGGCGATCTCACCACGCGCGTCGCGCATCTGCGCTGGTTCATCGTCGACGATTCGTTGCGGGGCAGCGGCATAGGCAGGCAATTGATGGCGCGCGCGATGAGCTTCGTCGACGCGCACTACGACGAAACGTATCTCTGGACCTTCAAGAGCCTGGACGCCGCGCGGCACTTGTACGAATCGTTCGGATTCACGTTGAGCGATGAAGCCGAAGGCACGCAATGGGGCACATCCGTGATCGAGCAGCGCTTCACGCGGCACGCGGCGCGCTGATTCATCGGCGCAAGACGCGCGATGTCGGCCCTAGTCGTTGCGCGAAACGGCGCGCGCATTCGATGCCGAACGGCGTCGGACGCGCGCCGCGATCGTGCTGCACGTCGAAGCCCATGCGCCACGCCGCGATGCGCTTGCCGTAACAGGTGAGCGTTTCCAGGGACTGCATCACGAAGACGATTTCCGGCAGCGTCTCCGCATACAGCGATTCGGCATCGTCCTCGCGGCCTTCGGCGAACGCGTCGTAAATGGCGGCCTGACGATCGAACGCGTCGGGCGCGACGATCAGGCCATCGCAGCCCGCACGCAAGTTGTCCACGAGTTCCTGGCCACCGCGCCCGTTGAACACCGCGAGCGTCTGTTCGAGCGCGCGCAATCGTTCGATGGTCGCGCGGATCGTCACGGCCGGGCCCTCGCCCTTCAGCAAACGGAAGTTCGGCCGCTCGGCAGCGAGCGCGGCAATCGATTCCGCCGACAAACCCACGCCCAGATATTCCGGCGCGTTCTGAATGCCCGCATTCGCGCCGGTCCGTTCGAGCACCGACGCGAAGAAGTCGTAGTAGAACGCTTCCGGCTCGCCGCGTTTGGACGGCGGTTGAAGGATCAACCACGACGCGCCGCGTTCGAGCGCATGGCTTGCGAGCGCGACTTGTGCATCGACGCTGTCGCCGGTGATCGTGACCGCGAGCGGCACGCGACCGGCGATATGCGCGGCGCATACGTCGATCATCGTGCGCTTCTCGTCTTCCGACAGGCGATGCACTTCCGTCGCGAGACCGAGCGTGACGATCGCCGGCGCGCCCGCCGCGAGGGTCGCGTCGATCTGCTTGCGCGTGGCGTCGTGGTCGAGGCGGTTCAGCGCATCGAAATAGGCGTACAGCACCGGCCACATGCCGGGCGGCGGCGTTTGCAGGTTCGTCATCGATTGCCTCCGCTCAATGCGAATCGCGCGGCACGGGCGCGCCGCTCGAACCGACGAGAAAGTCCAGGTCCGCGCCCTGATCCGCCTGCAAGACATGCTCGACATACAAGCGGTAATAACCGCGCTTCGGCAATTCGGGCGCCTGCCATGCGGCGCGGCGCTTCGCCAGTTCTTCGTCCGATACTTCGAGATGCAGACGCCGCGCTTCGACGTCCAGTTCGATCATGTCGCCGGTCTGCACGAGCGCGAGCGGACCGCCCGCCGCCGCTTCCGGCGACACATGCAGCACGACCGCGCCGTAGGCGGTGCCGCTCATGCGGCCATCGGAGATGCGGACCATATCGGTGATGCCTTTTTGCAGCACCTTTTTCGGCAGCGGCATGTTGCCGACTTCCGCGAAGCCGGGATAAC
Organism: Caballeronia sp. NCF2; assembly: GCF_023631205.1. Taxonomy (NCBI): domain Bacteria; kingdom Pseudomonadati; phylum Pseudomonadota; class Betaproteobacteria; order Burkholderiales; family Burkholderiaceae; genus Caballeronia; species Caballeronia sp. NCF2. The sequence continues at coordinate 31,528 of NZ_JALQDN010000057.1, forward strand.
CCTTCGGCCCCGCGCCCTTCAGGACCATGATGCAGTGCTCGTCGATATCGAGCGAATCGTCGTCGACCTTCGCGTGCAACTCTTCGACGTTTTCGAATACGACCGCGCGCCCGCGATGCTTCAGCAACGATTGCGTCGCCGCCGATGGCTTGATGACCGCGCCGTTCGGTGCGAGATTACCCTTCAGCACCGCGATGCCCGCGTGCGGCTTGAACGGCTTCTCGAACCGCGTGATGACCTTCTCGTCGTAGTTCTGCGCGTCGCTGACGTTGTCCCAGATCGTGCGGCCGTTCACCGTGAGCGCATCGCGATGCAGCAAGCCTTGCTCGCCGAGCTGACGCAACACCGCGGGCAAGCCGCCCGCGTAATAGAAGTCTTCCATCAGATACTCGCCCGATGGCTGCAGATTCACGAGGCAAGGCACCTTGCTGCCGAGTTCCCAGTCTTCGAGCGTGAGCTCCACGCCGATACGCTTCGCCAGCGCGATCAGATGCACGACCGCATTCGTCGATCCGCCGATCGCCGCGTTCGTGCGGATCGCGTTCTCGAAGGCTTCGCGCGTGAGGATCTTGTCCATCGTGAGATCGTCCTTGACCATATCGACGATGCGTCGTCCGGCCATGTGCGCGAGCACCTGACGGCGCGCATCGACGGCGGGAATCGCGGCATTGTGCGGCAAGCCCATGCCGAGCGATTCGACCATCGAGGCCATCGTGGATGCGGTGCCCATCGTCATGCAATGGCCGCGCGACCGGTTCATGCACGATTCGGCTTCGACGAATTCTTCCTGCGTCATCGTGCCCGCGCGCACTTCCTCCGACATCTGCCAGACGCCCGTGCCCGAGCCGATGGTGCCGCCGCGAAAGCGGCCGTTCAACATCGGTCCGCCCGACACCGCGAGCGCGGGCAGATTGCACGACGCCGCGCCCATCAGCAAGGCGGGCGTGGTCTTGTCGCAGCCGACGAGCAGAATGACGCCATCGATCGGATTGCCGCGTATGGATTCTTCGACGTCCATCGACGCGAGATTGCGGAACAACATGGCTGTTGGCCGCAGATTCGATTCGCCGAGCGACATCACCGGAAACTCCAGCGGAAAGCCGCCCGCCTCGCGCACGCCGCGCTTCACGTATTCCGCGAGCTCGCGAAAATGCGCGTTGCACGGCGTGAGTTCCGACCATGTATTGCAGATGCCGATGACCGGCCGGCCATCGAACTGATCGTGAGGTATGCCCTGGTTCTTCATCCACGAACGATGGATGAACGCGTCTTTATCGTTGCCGCCGAACCAGCTTTGCGAGCGTAGCTTCTTGCGCATGGAAGTCCCCTTTATCGCGCTTTCTTCATAGTGTGGGATCCAGTAAAAAAGGCCGCGCGGGCGGCCTTTTCAGAAACCCGGACACGTCGAGTTATACACCTCGCATACGCATCCGGCGCGCGTGCAGCGCAAGATTTGACGATCAGTCGAGCATTTCCTGCGACCTTTCGCGCATGCACGCCACCGCGATCACGGAGAGCACGCCGCAACCGATCACGTACCACGCGGGCGCCATCACGCTCTTCGTAATGACGATGAGCGACGTCACGAAGAACTGCGCGAAGCCGCCGAAGATCGCCACGCCGATGCTGTAGACGATGGCCGCGCCCGTCGCGCGCACCGAACGCGGGAACAGCTCGCCGAGCATCGCGCCGGTCGGACCGACGTTGAGCGAATGCACGATAGAGAGCACGGTGACGACCGCGAGCAGCGTCGTCGCGTTCGGCGATTTGTTCAGCAGCGCGAAGGCCGGCCAGATCGCGAGCATCAGCAGGATGCGCGTCGTCTGCGCGAGCTTGTTGCGGCCGATGCGGTCCGACAGATAGCCACCTATCGGCGCGACGATAAAGAGAATCGCGCCCGACACGCAGCCCGAAAGCATCGACGTCCAGCTCGGCAGGCCGAGCGTCTTCACGCCGTAGATCGACAGATAGAACACGATGATGAAGTGCGCCGACGTGCCGCCGATCGTGAGGCCGAGTCCGTTGAGCACCGCGCGGCCATGTTCGCGCAGCACGGTGACAAGCGGAATCTTCGGTGCCTTGGGCGCGGCGGCGACGTTTTGCGGCGGCGCTTCTTCCATCGTGCGACGCAGCCACCAGCCGACGGGCACGATCGCCGTGCCGATGAAGAACGGCACGCGCCAGCCCCAGCTTTCGAGTTGCGCGGTCGTGAGCGTCGCCGTGAGCGCGACGCCGGTCAACGCGCCGGCGAGCGCCGAGAGTCCCTGGCTCGAGAACTGCCACGATGCATAGAAGCCGCGCCGGTTCGCGGGCGCCTGTTCGAGCAACAGCGTCGTCGATGCGCCGACTTCGCCGCCCGCCGAGAAGCCTTGAATCAGCCGTGCGATCACGAGAATGATCGGCGCGGCGATGCCCGCTTGCGCGTAAGTCGGCGCGACGGCGATCATCGCGGTGCCGAGCGCCATCAGCCCGAGCGTGAGGAGCATCGCCTTCTTGCGGCCGGCGCGATCGGCGTACATGCCGATCAGCAAGCCGCCGATCGGCCGCGTGAAGAACCCGACGCCGAAGCTCGCCACCGCAAGCAGCAACTGGCCGACCGGATCGTCCACCGGAAAGAACAGCTTGCCGATGGTCAGCGCGAAGAACGCATAGACGATGAAGTCGTAGAACTCGAGCGCGTTGCCGACCGCCGCCGCCAGGACGAGCCGCGTGCGCGCCGCGCGGCGGGTTTGCATCGAAGGATTCGCCGGCGCGCTGGCAAAGGTAGGTGCGTTCATGATGGATTCCGAAGGATCAGTCGGCGAGCCAGGCTTCGGCCAGGCGCACCCAGTAGCTCGCGCCGATCGCGAGGATGTCGTCGTTGAAATCGTAGCCGGGGTTGTGCACCATGCAGCCGCCCTTCGAGCCGATGCCGTTGCCGATCCACGCATACGTGCCGGGGCACGCTTCGAGCATGAAGGCGAAATCTTCGCTGCCCATCAGCGGACGCGCGGCCGGATCGACGCGTTGCGCGCCGAGCATTTTTGTCGCGACATCGGTGGCGAAGGCGGTCGGTTCCGCGTGATTCACGAGCACCGGATAGCCGAGTTCGTAGTCGATGTCGGCCGTGCAGCCGAACGCCAATGCCTGCGCGTTCACGAGCGCGGTGATGCGCTCCTGAAGCTGCTTGCGCACGCCCGCGTCGAGCGCGCGCACGGAGAGCTTCAGCAGCGCGGTCTCGGGGATCACGTTGCACGCCTCGCCCGCCTGCACGCTGCCGACGGTGACGACCGCGGATTTCTGCGCATCCACTTCGCGCGCGACGATGCTGTTGAGACCGAGCATGATCGATGCGACCGCGGGCATCGGATCGCATGCGACGTGCGGCATCGCGCCATGTCCGCCGACGCCGCGCACGGTGATGTTCACGCGATCCGACGACGCCATGCCCGGACCCGGCGTGAAGAACATGTCGCCCGCGGGCAGGCCGGGCATGTTGTGCAGGCCGAACACGGCGTCGCACGGGAATTTTTCGAAGAGACCGTCTTCGATCATCGCGCGCGCGCCCGCCTCGCCTTCCTCGGCGGGCTGGAAAATCACGATCAGCGTGCCCGAGAACTGGCGGCTTTCGGCGAGATGGCGCGCGGCGCACAGAAGCATCGCGGTGTGGCCGTCGTGGCCGCATGCGTGCATCGTGCGCGCGTGTTTGCTGGAATACGGCAGGCCGGTGGCTTCCTCGATCGGCAACGCGTCCATGTCGGCGCGCAGTGCGATGCGCTTGCCGCCCTCGCCTTCCGTCAACACGCCGACGACGCCCGTCTTGCCCAGCCCGCGATGCACTTCGTAGCCCCATTGCGCGAGCAATCCCGCGACGAGATCGCTGGTTTGCGTTTCCTCATACGCAAGTTCCGGATGCGCGTGAATGCGCCGGCGCACATCGACGAATTCCGATGCGATGGCGGCAATGCCGGGGATGACGGGCTCGACTGACAACATGTGACGCTCCTTGCTCGATGCGATTCGATGTGTGCCAAGCATATAAAGCCGATAAGCAAACCAAAAGACGGTAAATTTATTGCGTGATGACTATTGGTTGTCGGCGATAACCCTAGGATGTCGGCCATGAGCATGAAATATCATCAGTTGCGCGCTTTCCTGACGACCGCCGAGCAAGGCAGCATTCGCGCGGCGGCGCGCAGCCTTCATTTGTCGCAAGCGGCGCTGACTAAGGCGATCAAGGAACTGGAACAGGATCTGGGCGTACCGCTCGTGTTGCGCACAGCGCGCGGCGTGCAACTGACGGCGTTCGGGCAGCAGTTGCGCGTGCGGGCGCATCTGATCGTCAGCGAAATGCGCCGCGCGGAAGACGACATCGCGCAGATGAAAGGCGCCGGCGCGGGCAGCGTGAGCGCGGCCGTCACGCCGACTGCCGCGCTATCGATATTGCCGCAGGCGTATCGGGCGTTTCGCAAGCAGATGCCGGACGCGCGCGTGAGTTTCATCGAAGGCTTTCCGGGCGTCGCGATGCCGCGTCTGCGCGATGGTTCGCTGGACTTCGTCGTGGCGGTCGTCGTGCCCGAACATCTCGCGCCGGAGTTTGATCACATCGAGCTGTACGAGAGCCGCTCGGCGATCGTCGGGCGCGCGGATCATCCGTTGCGGCACTGCACGTCGCTCGCGGAGTTGTCGGATGCGGAGTGGCTGCTGAATCCGTCGCCGGAAAGTTCGACGCAGGCGCTGCTCGATTCGTACGCCGAGCGCGGTCTGATGGTGCCCAAACGCGTGATCGAATGTCCGAGCTTCATCATCGCGCACGGGTTGTTGCGTGGCTCGGATGCGCTCGCCGCGATGCCCGCCGCGTTGCTGGAACATCCATGGGTCGGCGAAGGGCTCGCGATCTTTCCTATCGTTGATCCGTTGCCTGCCGTGTCGGTGCGAATCGTGACGCGCAGGGACAGTCCGCTGACGCCCGCTGCAACGTTGATGCTGGAGTGCTTGCGGCACGCGGCGCGGGGACAGTGAGGCAGGTGCGCTTCAAGAAGATTCCGGATTCGTGGAATAGACAGCGAGAATCGGGGCTGTGAGGAGGAATGCACTCACTTTTTCTGGACGATCATTGCATCAGTCGATGCCTATCCGAATTAGCGACTAAACTTCAAAGAGGCGTCGGTGCATGCGTCCAACGTCTGCGCCCAACCAGTCACGATCCAGGCGTGCAAGCGAAGGAGGCAGACCCATGCCGAAAACCGTTCGAACCCCTGAGCAGATTCGCGACGAACTGCAAAGCCGCATGGCCAAAATCTCCGCTGACGCGCCGGGAGCCTTGCGCGTGCGCATACCGCTGCCAGAGCGGCATCCGCCCGACGCATCCGGCCGCAACTGGAACATCGCGCCGCTCAACGACCTCGGTGCGGACTATGTACATCACGTCGAGAAGGTGATCGAAGACATGCGTACCGAGTTCGTGCTGCCAGATTGACGCTGAAAGCATCGGCAGCACGCCAACAGAATATCAATCGCGCTTTTCGCGATCCCGCGCGGCGCGCTCTGCAATCGCCGCATCGACGGGATCGTCGCGTTGCCGCATTAGCCAGTAGACGCTGCCGAGCGCGATCAGCGCGGCCGCCAGTGCGGCAATGCGGCCCGGGTCCGTGGCTGGATCAAGGATGATGAACTTGCGCGCTATCGCGAGCATCGCCACGAGAAGCACTGTCTTGACCTGCACGATGTGATCGCGTCTTAACATGACGCGAGTGATCGAATGCTTGAATTCCATCGCGATCAACAACGTCATCACCATGCCGAAAACCGCCTGAAAGATCGCATGATCCAGCGGATCGAGCGCCCCCGACAGCGTCAGCGCTATGACCGCCCGAATCAACTGCCACAGCGATACGACGATGATCACCGAGATCACGACGCTCAGGATGTGGGCGATGATCTGCTCGAAGCGCTCGTAGAAGGTCAGCACGCGCCATTGCAGCCGATATTCGTCGAGCTTCATGCGAATCTGGGTTGGCTTGCTCATGGATAGGGTCGCAGAGAGACTCGGGCACGGAGTGACGCCGACATCGCGTAGCGAGCCAAAGCCGGGCCTATGACGTTGAGCCATGCGTGCGGCGTTTTCTTTCGTCCACGTGCTGATTCTTTTCTCTTGTCTGCTGTGCACGATGCGTCACATCGCACCCCTCAGCAATCGTTGGGCCGCCAACGCTGGTGTAATGAACGCATGCGCGGCGCGCCTGACAGCGTCGCCGGTTTGCCTCGGCCGCGAAGGCGTTAGCTGGATTCTCGTTCAGTCGTCTGGAGCTTGGGAGTACGTCACAAACCACAAACCCCGCACGATGTTCAGAATCGCAGTCTGAGCATGAACCCAAGCGTGAATGGAAGATCGCTCGAAGGGATCGGCGGAATCAGGATGATGTTCGCGCCGACGCGCTTGTATTCCAGCATGATGAGCGGCGCGGCAACCGGACCGACCGTATGGTTATGGCCGAGGCCGTAGCTGCCGTAGTCGTAGCCGGAGATGAGCCCGGCCATGACTGCGAGCCTGATGTAATTCCAGTGAAGGAAGTCCGGTCCCCACACGCCGCCGCCGTAGAACGACGGCTTCGACAGCGAATTGCGAAAGTAGCCGCCTGTCACCGCCCATTGCGGCGTGACCCAGCATTCCACGCCGATGCCCGGATTGAATTGCTCGAAGTCCTTGTCCGGGTGAAAGTGATGCGAAGCGACCATCGCGTCGAGCCAGAGACCGTCGCCGCACCAGCTTGCGTGCGCGGCGGGCGTCCAGCCCAGCGCGACGAGCGCGGCAACCGCCGACAAGTGCGCGCGAAACGTTCGGAATCGGGACAGCCATGTGCACATGTTTTATCCGCCAACGCGCGTACGGTGGCGCCGCTTTTTTGAGATGTAGGTCGAGGCGAACTCTACCCGATCGCGACATTTTCGTGTGTGCTGACGAAAAGTCCGTGACGGCTTGCGCGCGTTCGGATGATCTCGGCGAAACTTGTCGACGTTCTATTTTTGTTTTCGAGGCAATGCGCGATGAAGGCTTATAAGCGTCTCGTTCTTTTTCTCGCGGCGATCGCATTGACGGCGTGCACGCCGCTTCAGGTCGTGACGCATCACGTTTCGTCGAGTGAATCGAGCGTGCCGGCAGGACGTTATCAGCTCGATCCGCATCACTGGAACGTGAGTTTCGACGTCGATCATTTCCACTACTCGCGCTTCGTCATCCGATTCGATAAGACCACGGCGCAACTCGACTGGAACGCGGACGGAATGTCCGGAAGCTCGGTACGCGCGCGAATCGACGCGTCCAGCGTCAACACCAATGTGCCGCTGCTCGATCGCATGCTGAAAGGGCCGGACATGTTCGATGGCGCGCGTTATCCGGACATCGTTTTCGTCAGCACGGCGTTTCAACGCACCGGCGAAGACAAGGGCATATTGACGGGCGATCTGACGATACGCGGCACGACGAAGCCGGTCACGCTCAACGTGACGTTCAACGGTCACGCGGTCAATCCGCTCACGAAGCAGGAAACGCTGGGCTTCTCCGCCGACGGACATTTCAGCCGCGCTCAGTTCGGACTGACGACGTGGTATCCGGCCGTCGGCGACGATGTGCACGTCGCCATTCAGGCCGAATTTTCGAAGGCGTCTGCGGACAACGCGCCGTGATGCGTGCCGCTCAGGCCGCGACGGCGGTCCAGTCGAGCACGACCTTGCCGCTGTTGCCGGAGAGCATCGTGTCGAACGCGCGCTGATAGTCGTCGACGGGAAACGTGTGCGTGAGGATCGGGGAGAGATCGAGGCCGCTTTGCAGCATCGCGACCATCTTGTACCAGGTCTCGAACATCTCGCGTCCGTAGATGCCCTTGATTTCGAGTCCCTTGAAAATCACCTGATTCCAGTCGATCGCGGTCTGCGCCGGCGGAATGCCGAGCAGTGCGACCTTGCCGCCGTGATTCATCGATTCGAGCATCGCCGTGAATGCGCTCGGCACGCCGGACATTTCCAGGCCCACGTCGAATCCTTCGGTCATGCCGAGTTCGCTCATCACGTCGCGCAGGTTTTCGTTCGCCACGTTGACCGCGCGCGTCGCGCCCATCTTGCGGGCAAGTTCGAGCCGATAGTCGTTCACGTCGGTGATGACGACGTTGCGCGCGCCGACGTGCCGCGCGATCGCCGCAGCCATCACGCCGATCGGCCCGGCGCCGGTAATCAGCACATCCTCGCCGACGAGATTGAACGAGAGGGCGGTGTGCGTCGCGTTGCCGAACGGATCGAAGATCGCAGCGAGATCGTCGGAAATGTCAGGCGGAATCTTGAACGCGTTGAACGCCGGGATCACGAGAAACTCCGCAAATGCGCCTTCACGATTCACGCCGACGCCGACCGTGTTGCGGCACAGGTGACGACGGCCCGCGCGGCAGTTACGACAAAAACCGCATGTGATATGGCCTTCGCCCGACACGCGATCGCCGATGGCGAAGCCGCGTACTTCCTGTCCCATCTCCACGATCTCGCCGACGTACTCGTGACCGACATGCATCGGCACCGGAATCGTCTTCTGCGCCCATTCGTCCCATTTCCAGATGTGGATGTCGGTGCCGCAGATCGCCGTCTTGCGGATGCGGATGAGAACGTCGTTGTGACCGACTTCGGGTCGCTTCACGCGCGTCAGGGTGAGGCCGGGTGCGCGTTCGAGTTTGGCAAGGGCTTTCATTGCGTTTGATCCTGGCGTTTGGTCTTGATGATGCTGCTTCGAAGGTCGCGGGCCTTTATGCGCATAAAGTCAGCCGATGACGCCGAGGGATCGGCCGACGCGAGCGAACGCATCGACTGCACGATCGATCTGTTCCGGCGTGTGTGCCGCGCTCATCTGCGTCCGGATGCGCGCGCGTCCTTTCGGCACCACAGGGTAGGAAAAGCCAATCACATAGACGCCTTCGTCGAGCAGCGCATCAGCCATCTTGGACGCGAGTTGAGCGTCGCCGAGCATGACCGGAATGATCGGATGTTCACCGGGGACAAGATCGAAGCCGAGCGCGGACATCGCCTTGCGGAAGTGCGCCCCGTTCTCGCGGACGCGCCGGCGCAACGTCGCGCCTTCGTCGCTCGCGAGCAGTTCAAGCACTTTCAGCGATGCCGCGGCGATGTTCGGTGCCAACGTGTTCGAGAAAAGATACGGCCGGCTGCGCTGACGCAGCAAATCGATGACTTCCTTATGGGCGGCGACATAGCCGCCTGACGCGCCGCCAAGCGCCTTGCCGAGCGTGCCGGTAATGATGTCGACGCGATCGAGCACGCCGCATTGCTCCGGGGTTCCGCGCCCGTTCTCGCCGATGAAGCCGACGGCGTGGGAATCGTCGACCATGACGAGCGCACCGTAACGGTCAGCGAGATCGCAGATGCCGGAAAGGTTGGCGATGATGCCGTCCATCGAAAAAACCCCGTCGGTCGCGATCAGCTTGAAGCGTGCGCCGGCTGCATCGGCTTCCTGAAGACGCGCTTCCAGATCGGCGAGGTCGTTGTTCTTATAGCGCAGACGCCGGGCCTTCGAGAGCCGCACGCCGTCGATGATGCTGGCGTGATTCAGTTCGTCGCTGATGATCGCGTCTTCTTCGGTCAGCAGCGTTTCGAAGAGGCCGCCGTTTGCATCGAAGCAACTCGAATAAAGAATGGCGTCGTCCGTTTCGAGAAAACCCGCGATCGCCTGTTCGAGTTCCTTGTGCACGGTCTGCGTGCCGCAGATGAAACGCACGGACGCCATGCCGAAACCATCGGCGTCCAGTCCGTCCTTCGCGGCCTCGATGAGCCGGCGATCGTCCGCGAGACCCAGGTAGTTGTTCGCGCAGAAGTTAAGCACTGCCGCGCCGTTCGCGAGCCGAATGTCCGACGACTGCGGACTCGCGATGACGCGCTCCGTCTTGTAGAACCCCGCAGCGCGAATTTCGTCGAGCGTCGAACGCAAATGGGAGAGATATCGGTCTTTCATCGCAATCCTTGTTCTGGGCCTGCCAATGCAATCCGCGCCTCGTGACTCGCGCGCGCCGTCCTTAGCCCTGTTATAGTGCATCCATCGCATCGGACATGTTCGATATTTCGAACGCATTTCCGATATGCCGAACACTTTACGGGATTGGTCGATTCATGGCAAGCACGGGTTCAGAGGGAAAAGCAGCCGATCTCGCGGGCGCAGGCGCAACACCGCCGCGCGTCGGAGAGATCATTCAACGCTTGCGCAGCGAACGGAAGCTGACCCTCGACGATCTGTCGCGCGCGGCCGGCGTGTCGAAGTCGATGCTGTCGGAGATCGAGCGCGACAAGGCAAATCCGACGATCGCCGTCGCGTGGCGACTGACCAATGCGCTCGGCATCAGCCTCGACCAATTGTTCGCGCAGCAAAGGCCCGCCGAAGCGATCCGCGTTTCGGGGCTGCATGAAATACCGACCCTGAGTGGGGACAACGGCGGCTATCAGTTGCGCGTGTGGGGACCGATTGAACTCGCCGGCAAGTTCGAGTGGTACGAACTTACGCTGCAATCGGGCGCCGCGCTCACGTCGAACGCGCACGAACCGTTAACGCGCGAGCATCTCACGGTGCTGAACGGTTCCATTGAGGTCGATGCGTCGGGTGCGACGCGTCGTCTGAAGGTGGGGGAAACCGCGCGGTATGCCGCGGACGAGGCGCACGCGATCCGGAATGTCGGGCGCGCGGAGGCCAAGGCGTTGCTCGTCGTCATCCACGGCTGATGCGCTGAGCGTCCGGAACTTTTTGCGCATAAAGTCGGCGCGCCGCCGTGCGCCGCCAATAAAAACGGGACGCGCATCGAGCACGTCCCGCTCAAAGCGGCGCCGGAGTCGCGGCGCCGGTTGCCCGTCTTACGGGTTCTTTTTCACGCTGTCCTTCAGATCCTCGCGTGCATCGCCCACGCCTTTCTGGACCTTGCCGGCTGCTTGCTGCATGTCGCCCTTGGCTTCCTGCGCCTTGTCCCCAGTCATTTTGCCGACGCCCTCGTTGATCTTTCCCTTGACCTGCTTGCCAACGCCTTCGGCTTGATCCTTGTTCATGTCAGTTCTCCCGTGGTTTGCAGCGCTGTTGGCCGCGCGGTGCCGTCGAACGAACGCAGAAACTGCCTGCGCGTTCCGCTCAGGAGTTTCCCAAGCACGGTTGAACGATGCGCTTTGTCGGCAGGCGCGCATAGCCGCGCATGTCTGAAACGCACGTAGGCGGAATCGCACATACACCCGGTTCGACTAGCGCGACGCTATTTTCATTGCAACAAGTACTGTATATTTGTACAGTACAATAAGACCGGCCGGAAGGGGTGGATCATGGAGTCGAATGGTGAAAACCTGAGCAGAAGGCAGTTCGCCCGCGCGGTGCATGACCTCGAGCGCATCACGCGTCAGATCGCGGGGCGTTACATCGATAAAGGAGTGCCGCTGACCTGGCGGCTGTTGCATGCCATCGAGGCGGAGGCCGTCGCGGACCTCGGATTCGCGGGACGACACGAAGCCGCCTTGCGCGAGCTGTTCGCGCGTCCCGATGACTTTCATTTCCCCGAAACCGATGACGTCGTCGACGTTGCATCCTCGGATGCCTTGCCCGCCGTTTTCGCCTTCGCCGTAGACGCCTACGAGCGCGCATCGCGACAGGATCGGCAACGAGCAGTCAGCGCTGCGCATTGACGCATCCCCGCGGCACGCGACTGAACCCGCGTGCCCCGGTTCATGTCATCGCGCAGCGGATCGTTTCACGGCGCGAACTCCGCCGCGATGTCCGCATCCGAACGCGATTCGAGCTTGCCGTCCCGGCACGCAACGCGAAACACCTCGTAGTCCTTTTCCACCTGATCCGCGTAGGCGCGACCGTAGCGCACTAGAACGTCGGCCATTCGATCGCTGTTGCCCAGGTAGCCCGAGATTTCCGGCGCGCATCCGCCGGACTTCGCGTGCGCGCGGGCAAGCGCCCAGCCGCAAAGCACGGCGTACTCGCGAAAGACGTCGTCGCTGAAAGTATCGAGTTCTGCGGAAATTTTCATGTCGCGTAACTGGCGGATGTAGAGCGTGCGCCCGAGCGGTCCGGTCGCCCAGCCGAGAAACGGGTCCGTGGCGGCCTGCATCAGACGTTGTCCGTGAACGACGCGGTGCCCGTCGTGTTTGATATCGTCGGCGTGCTTCGCATGTTTCGTGAATCTCGCGACGACCGACGTCGATGCCTCCTTCATCTGCAGGAAAAGCGGCTTGTCGTGATGATCCGTGAGCAGCAAAACGAGGCAGCGCGTGCCGACGCTGCCCACGCCGACCACCTTGAACGCGACATCCTGCAGGCTGAATTGCGACAGCAATCTCGCGCGCTCCGGCGTAAGCGTCGCGACATAACCGCGCACGAGCGTCGCGAGCGCATCTTCACGACTGGCTTTGAGCGTCATCCAGCCGTCGTTCTTATCGATCAGCGTGCTCTTGCCGTGGATGTGAAACACGGCAGGCGGCGCATCGCGAATGCGCCACGTGTCGCCGGTTCGGTCGGCGAGTTTCGGCAGCATCGTTTCGTGCGTGCGGCGCGAAGCCCGTTCGATGCCGCGCTTGATGCGCCGCCGCGCGTCTTCGCTCTGCACGGCCTGGTACATGCGATCGAAGGTGATGCGCTCGTACCAGAGATCGAGCACGCTCATTTCAGCGTACTCGCGCAGATGCGTCTGATAACTGCGCGCGGCGACAAACGCGAACTCGTCCGCAGCCAGATCGCCGTGGCCGAGATGCCGGCCGGCGATCGTGAAGCTCGCGACCAACCGTTTCAAATCCCATTCCCACGGACCGGGCGCGGTTTCGTCGAAGTCGTTGAGATCGAAAATGAGCGCGCGCTCCGGCGTTGCGAAGCCGCCAAAGTTGGAAAGATGACAGTCGCCGCAGATCTGAATGGCGATGCCGCTGTCCGGTGTGCCGGCCAGGTCGTGCGCCTGAAGGATGGCGCTGCCGCGATAAAACGTGAACGGCGAAACGAGCATGCGGCCGTAACGCAAGGGAATCAGCGCATCGACGCGGCCTTTGCTGCTTGTCCGCAAAAGCTCGATGGGATCGCGATCGATATCGCCGATCGCCTCTTGCGCGGCCCGCGGTGTGCGTTCGCGCCTGGCGCGTCCATTCGCGCGACGTTCCTGCCAGGATTGCTGGGGCATCGCTCGCTCCTTTTTGCTCTTGTGTTCGTGGATGGAAGGAAGCCGTATAGACGACAGTAGTCGACGAAACGCACGCCCGCCAAGACAGTTATCGACACTTTGGCGGACACACGCGCTTGACGTCGCGCGCCCGAAGCCCGACCCTGTGCGCAGTGCAATACAGCGCGCAACGCGCCTTCGAACAATATGCCGAACACTTCCGATCTCTTCGACCAACAGCGCGCCGACTGGCAGGCGGACCCGCACGCCGCGTTCGATGCATGGCTCGCCCAGCAATCGTTCAGGGCGTCATCGGCCGATGTGTATCGCGCGCAATGGGGAAATTTTCTCGAGTGGCTGGCCACCAAACGCGCGACGCTGCATACGGTGCAACGTCCGGTCATCGAACAGTTCGTCGCGCAACTGGACATCCGACGCCCGCAGCGCATGCGGTATCTGCGGCTGATCGAGCGCGTGCTGGATCACGTTCGGGAAGTGGAATCGGCGGCGACGAATCCGGCGCGCTTCATCGCTCAGGACGGCGACGCGGCATGGCGCAAGGCACGCGACAACGAGCCGACGGGCTTTCTCACCCACGATGAGCGCGCGCTGCTCGTCGCGCATCTGTTTTCTCCGATCGGCGCCTTGCCGGCCGGGCAGCGCTGGCGCGAGCGGCGCGACCGGGCGTTGGTCGCCGTCTTTCTCGGCGCAGGCGTGAAAACGGGCGAAGCGGCGCAATTGACCGTCGATTGCTACGCGGCCGGCGCGCCTTACGTGACCGTCGACGCGTCGAATCCGCTGCTGATCCGGCAGGCGCGGCTCGCTCCGTTCGCGGTCGAACTGCTCGACAACTGGATCAGCGAGCGCAAGACGGCTGGCCTTGCAGGCGAATTGCTATTCCCGGCAGCACCGACGGGACGCTCCATGCATAAGGCGACGATGCTGCGCGCGATCGACGCCGTCGTGGCCGCGTCCGGGATAGCGGTATCGCGCGTCGCGCGCGCAAGTCCGCAGACCTTGCGCAACACGTACGCGGCGGAGTTGTTCGAGGATGGCACGGACCCCGATCGCGTCGGCCAGTGGCTCGGATTCCAGCAGACGATCTCGGTTCACCGACTGCATCGTGCCTGGCAAGAATGGATGGGTGAGCAAATACGGGAGCGTGACATTGCTCACGCGCGCGCCGACGGGAAACGGCACATGTCCGTCGACGATCCCGAAAACCCTCACCTTTGACGCCGGCGCTCACTCGACGCGCGATTACGAGGTGCTGACACGCGCCGACCGGATAAATTCGTCGACGGCCGCAAGCTTCGATGCCGTGGCCCCGGAGGTGCGCTCGCAGTTCGGGCAGGAAAGCTCGTATTCGTCTTCGTGGCGCTGCAGTTCCGGTTCGCCAGCCTCGCACGCCGGACAGGAAGTTGGCGCGGCGACGTGCGCGTCAATCTGCGTGCCGAGGCGGGCGATCTCGGCGGAAGTGAGGCGCCCCTGCGCCGCCAGCGACGCGATCAACGCGCCGACTTCCGCGCTCGCACCGGATTGAACCCGCCGTGCATCGCGCTCGAGAACTAGCGCATCGATTTCGTCGGACTGCGCCCGCACTTGCGACTCGAGCCGGTCGGCGCGGCTCCGGGCTGCGCTAAGCTGTTGAATGAAATCGAATTCTTTCTGACTCGCTTCGCGTGCGCTGGTCTGATAGGTGGCGGCCATGCCGCGCAGGGAGTCGAGTTCGACGAGCATCGGATGCACGCGCCGTTCGGCCTCCTTGACCGCGTCCTTGATCTGCTGAGCGTAGTGCTCGGTGCTGTGGCGCAGCTCGTTTTGAAGCTCGTCGATGCGGTCGCGCAGCCGCGCCGCAGCGTCCTGCTCCTGCTGCAGACGCGCCGAGAGCGTCTCGTTCTCCTTCTCCCATCGGGCGATGACTTCGCGCAAGCCCGCCTGAGCGTCTGTGCCTTGACTGCGCAGCGTCTTCAATTCGGCTTCCAGCGCCGCGATCTGAGCAGCGCCTGCTTCGGCGCGCGCCTCGGCACGCTGCTGAGCCCGCTCGATCGCCTCGCGACGAATATCGGCATCGCGAGCCTGGGCTTGCGCGGCCTGGATGGCCATGTCCAGACGGGCCTTTTCCTCGTTAAGGGCGGCACGCGCGACCGTTTGAGCCTCGTCATATAAAGCCGCCAGCAGTTCGCCGGCACGTTCCTGCAATGATTCCGGCATCGCCCCAGCGTCGATGCGAACGCGCAACGTCGAACGCAGACCGGCCCAGAACGCCTCGATGTCCTTGGGGATGTCGCTTGCGCTGCCGGTTTGAGTCAGTTCGCGGACAGTCGTAACCGAGGGCCGAACGCCCAGGTCGAAGAAGAGTCGCTTGCAGGCGTGTTGAGAGAGGTCTTGCCGCCGTGCGCCGGTGGCGCGCATCGCTTCGATTTCTTGGCGCAGCGTGTCGCGAGTAGATTGATCCATGGCGAAAATCTAGCAGTTCAACATGATGATCATAACGTTTTACGTGTTGATCGTTATGTTTTTCGTTCGATCATTGACACCAACGTCGATAACAGAGCATTTAGGCCGTTTTCGACAACTTGGCATGGTACACATGTCCCCCGTCGTGAAACATCCTGAAGATACCCCTGCAAGTCGATGATTTGTCGCGGATTTTAGTCCCATACGCGCCATGGGTGTCTGTTTCACGCAGCTTTTCGTTTTTCTAATTACTGCGTGCAAAACACTGCACCGCTAGAGAGTATTAGAAGTTAACACCTTTGAACCTTGTTAACATCGTTAACGCCAGCCAGAACCCTTATCGGATAAGGCTTTGCCGGACGTCAGGTGAGATTGTACGGGAACTATGGTGAAACTCTGCGGGAGCGAACGGTGACGGGCTTCGGGATGATCGGTGAGGGCTCTCGGGAAGAATCGTGAGCGGGTTCGGGGAGGCTCCAAAATGATGGGTGAGTTTATTCGGGGGCACGCGCACGCTAACGCGTTGATTTCCGAGGGCGCCCCCCTGGTCTGTCGGCTTCGTCTGGTGAGAATTTTCGGGAGCATGCGAATCGCACTATTTTGGAGTCGATTCGGGTAAAGCTTACCGATCGGTGAGGGTTTTCAGGGTAATTCCCGAGAGAAAGGTGAGCGTTTTCGGGGGCGAAGGCTACTTTTCGCTGAAATTTTCATCTGCCGACGCCTGAGGTGAGCTTTTCCGGGAGCGAAATGGAAGATGCACGTCTCGGTGCAGCCGTAGTCTCTTCTTGGATGGGCTCGCAGGGCCGGTGAGAGCGTCTAAGGTGAGCCTTTCCAGGAGTGTCTGCGCCTGCTTTTTTCAGTCCATCTTCCCTGTCATGCGCCTCGCATGGTGAGGAAATCCGGGATCACGCGCGCTGTACGAGAACTGTCGCTGCACTAGATGAGAAATCGCGCGCATGAAAAAACATATTAGAAACAAGTGGATAGACCAGGATGGTCTGTCGTTGCGTTTAGCGGAAACACGGTATGGTGAGGGAATGCGGGAGCTACGAACGTCGGTGCGGGACAGTGCCAAGAAACCGTCGGTGAGGATTTACGGGAGCCACCTTCTTCACGTTTTGTGACGAAAGCGAGATAAGTGCCTGGGAGAGCACCATTTTTGAGCGACGACGGAAAAAAGGTGAGGCTTTGCAGGACGCAGCAGGGTGAGCATTTGCGGGACAGGCGATATGAGGTGCAGCAGGTCAAAAGTGATAGTTTTCGGGGGCCATAGGCGGCGCGAAGCCCGTAGAACGGGCCTGGACGGGGGCGATCGGGTTGAAGAAAACTCGATGAGGTGAGACTTTTCGGGACCTGTCGATGCCGATCTTTTGAAGTGAGTGCGCGCCGTTATAACTTTGCACCGCACCGATGCGCGGCCGAAGCGGAGAAGGACGGACTTTCGGCTGTCTCTGCCGCGCCACACGTCGTTCAACGAGCCGAAAAATTTTTAAGGTGAGCCTATTCGGGAGACTGCTTGAGCTCCCGGAAGGCGCCGAAAAACCGTCGCAATCCGTTTACCCGCGTGGACACTACAGCTAAAAGATACCCTCGATCGGTGAGCGGTGAGTGTTTTCGGGAGCGCACCGCAGTGAGCCGTGCTGTCTGTCTGGCAATCACCCCTGTGTGGTGAGGGTGTCCCTATAGACGGGCTTCACCCCAATCGGTATCCTTGCTCGCAATATCGATCTTGACCATTTCATGGCCACCAAGCGCGCAAAGAAAACCGATGTCGTCAGCCCCAGTTCGGCGGAACTGCGCAAGGCAGTCGAGGCCATTGCGATTCAGCCGAAAAGCGGCAAGATCACGCTGCTCACCAGAAAGTTGTTCAATGTGCTGCTAGCCGTTGCTCAACAAGCCGACGACTCCGGTGACACGTATCGCGCGCTGCTGTCGGATATCGTCGCAAATTCTGCGTTCGACTCGAACGACACTGCGCTCGTGAAGGAGCATTTGCGTCGCATGGTGTCGGTGCAGGTCGAATGGAGCACCGGCACATCGAGTCAGAAGCCGGGTCGCAAGTGGGGCATCTCGACGCTGATCGCCGATGCCGAAATCCTCGAAGATCCGACGACGCGCCGCGTCTGGGTCGAATTTTCATTCGCGCCGAAAATCAAAAAGAAGCTGCTGGATCCTGTGCAGTATGCGCGCCTGAGCCTGCAATTCCAGAGTCAGTTGCGCAGCAGCGCCGGCCTCGCACTCTATGAAATTTGCGTTCGCTATCTCACGAATCCCAGCCATCTGACGATGCGCGAGACGTGGGAATGGTGGCGGCCTATTCTTTCAGGAACGCCCGATACCGAAGCCGGCGACGAAGCCAAGCGCGAATACAAATACTTCAAACGCGATTATCTGCGGCCCGCGATCGCCGAGGTGAATGCGGTGACCAATATCTTCGTCGAACTGGTGGAACACCGCGAAGGGCGCCGCGTGGCTGAGATTCAGTTCCGCGTGACCGAACAAAAGCAGCCGATGCTCGCGCTGGACGAACATCCGAACGTCTTCGACAGCACGTTGGTGGATCGGATGGTGAAGATTGGCATTCCGCTCAAGGACGCGCAGACGCTGTATGCCGACAGCGAGGAAAACCGCATCCGCGCGGCGTTGCAGATGACCGAACAGCGCATGCGCAGCACGACTTTGCCGCCGGTTCGCAGCGGCGCGGCGCTTTTCAAGGACGCGCTCAAAAAGGGCTACGCGCCACCGGTAGAAGCGCTGCCTCCGGCAACGAGCGGTACGGCCTCCCGCACGCCGGCTGCCGCCGACGATCTCAAAGCCCGCTTGTTGAGCGAATTCTCGGCGTACCGCCGCAAGGAAGCGCGCGTGCTGTACGACGAGCAAGGTGAGGAAGAACGGGAGGTCGCGCGTCAATCCTTCGAGGAAGACGTTTTGCCGGGGCTCGGTGCCCACATGCGCGACGACTGGCGCAAGCGCGGACT
Source organism: Caballeronia sp. NCF2 (assembly GCF_023631205.1). Lineage (NCBI taxonomy): Bacteria > Pseudomonadati > Pseudomonadota > Betaproteobacteria > Burkholderiales > Burkholderiaceae > Caballeronia > Caballeronia sp. NCF2. Next base: position 50,117 of record NZ_JALQDN010000057.1, read on the forward strand.
GGATTCGAAGCTGGCGGAAACATCCTTCTTCGACTGGCTGGCGCGAAAGACGTGGGGCGAGCCGACCGATGGCGACTTGCTGGCATTTACGCTCAGTCAATCGCGCTAAAGTCTCCGCGGGCAACCGAAAACGTCCCAATTCGAAAATGGCCGCCGGTCCATGATCTCGGCGGCCATCGTGTGCATTTACTTCTTGGTCTCGACAGGCTGAAGCATCAGTTCGATCTGATGCAGCAGCTCATCGCGCTTCTCGCGCGACAAGCCGCGCAAACGCAACTCGAGACGATCTTCGCCGTATGACTTCAGATCGCCGACTGCGACGCCGTCCAGCTTGATTTCGAGGCGCTGCGCATAGCGTTGCCGGCCAGGCGTCTTCGGCGCTTCCTGAGCGTTCGCGCGGCCCTTGACGATATCGGCGACCTGCCGCGTGCTCAGGTCATCCGACGTGATCTTGTTGATCAGCCGCAGCGTGGCGTCGGTGCCGCGCGCGGCGTGATAGCGCACGATCTGATAGGCCATGTTCGAGCCGAATCGGTCCGGCCGCGCAACCATCTCGTGCATGACGTTCTCAGGAAGCTTCGCGATCGACAAAGCGACGGCGATCGTCGATTCGTCCAGCCCGAGGTGATCCGCCAGTTCGCGCTGGCTCTGGAAATGCTGTTCGTCGAGAAAGCGTCGCCAGACCACGGCGTTGTCGAAAACAGTCTGCGAGTCGCGCTGAACGTTCAGGTCATAACCGAGCTTGTAGCTCTGAATGCCGATCGGCAGATCGACGACCACCGCCTTCACGGTTTCCTTGTTTGCCTCTTTCAGTGCTCGCACGCGCCGGCCGCCATCGCTGACGAAGAATGTTCCCGGATGCTCGTAATCGGGAATGACGTGAATCGCCTGTTGCTGGCCCTGCTTCGCCAGATTGACGGCCAATTCCGCGATTGACGTCTTCAGATAGAAATGGCGCGGGTTGAACGGGCTGGGCTTGATCGACTTGAGCGGCAACTCGATTATCTGTCCGGCCGTGTAGCGGTTTGCACGGCGCCACGCACGATATTCATCGGACTCAGGTCCGGCGTTGATGTCGCCCGGCTCGTCGGCCACGAAGGCGCTCGATCGGCCGTTCGCGGCGGCCTGCCCCACATGTTGAATGTCGACGATGCCATCGATCGCATTCAGACGATCCAGCGCAGTGCGCTTCTCGCTGCTCGTCGTGTCGGGCCGAGCCTTGAAGCCCTTGGCAAATTGGGACGGTTTCATTCAGGGTCCTTTATGCGCATAAAGTCAGGAGAGCATGTCGAGGATCTCGTCCGCGACCGAGCGGATTTCCGCCGCTGCGAGGCGCGAGCCGCGATCGCTCATTTGAAGCACGGTCTGTCCAAGCGCCATCGCCTGCTTGTAACACTCGCGCGTTGGGATCTGCGTTTTCAATAAGGGAAAGCCGAGCTCTTCGAGCGCAACCTTGAGTTCGCGCGTGAGCATGCGCTTTTCTTCGGTCTTGTTGAGCAGAAAGACGGCGCGCAGATCTTCGTTCATCACCTGCGCTTGCTGAACGAGCTTGACAAGGCCGACGCTCGACCAATAGTCCGCCGGCGATGACGAAGTCGGAATCACCGCGACGCTCGCCGCCAGCAACACGACGCCAGATACCTTCTCGGTGATCGACGGCGGGCAATCCACGACGATGATGTCGTAGTCGCTGACGAACTTTTTGATTTCCCGATGAATCTGCCCGCCGGCCTCGGAGAGATTGACGACTGGAAACGGGATGCCGCTTGCGTCATCCGATGCGGCGCTTGACCAATGGATCAGCGTGTTCTGACCATCGGCGTCGACTACGAGCACACGCTTCTTCTTTTCGTGAAAGGCCGCACCGAGATGCATCGCAATCGTGCTTTTGCCGACGCCGCCCTTTTGTTGCGTGATCGCTATGATTTCCGCCGCCACGTTCCACTCCGTATATTGAAGTCCGTTGAATTCTACATTGTCGTTGTTGTTTTTCCAGTGATATTCCGCAACAACTGACTCGCGTTAGCCGTTCGGCCGAGGTTTATGCGCATAAGGTCCCTTGTCCGGCCGGCGGCGCCGGCGTCGGAAGTGCCCGACTTTATGCGCATAAAGCCGCCGCCATCCTAGGCGAGGCGGGTCTTACAAGCACCGCCGCCTCGCCTTTATGCGCATAAAGTCGCACTCCCTCGGTCGCCTGTACGCCAGTCCTCACCTGCAAAACGAAATCGCCTATCCTAGGCGCTGACACAACTGCGCCTACGCCGGAGCCTCCATGACTGTTCGTAACCTGGACACCCTGTTCGCGCCGAAGTCGATCGCTGTCGTGGGCGCTTCCTCGCGTGCGGGCAGCATCGGCGAGATGGTCTGGGCGCGTGTGCAATGCGCTGGCTTCACAGGCTCTCTTTGGCCAGTCAATCCAAAATACGACTCGCTGACCGGCGAAACCGTGTACCGCGACGTCGACGCGTTACCGGAAGCGCCGAACGTTGCCGTGATTTGCACGCGACCGCACACTTGGCCGGACCTCATCGAGCGCCTCGGCCGACGCGGAACGAAAGCCGTCGTGATCGTCGGCGAAGCGAAGCAACGCGGAGAGTCTTCCGCAGCGGACGCCGACGAATGGACCGTTCGTACGCTCGCCGCCGCCCGGCCTTTTCTTGTGCGCGTGATCGGACCTGCCAGTCTCGGCGTCGTCACGCCGGCAATCGGCGCATGTCTCGGCGCGCCCGCATGCAGTGTCAAATCGGGCGGCGTCGCGTGGGTGTCGGGATCGAACGCGCTGACGAACGGCGTACTGGGATGGGCGCGTGCTCGCGGACTCGGCTTCTCGCGAATCGTCGCGCTCGGGGATGAAGCCGACGTCGATTCCGGCGACATCCTCGATTTCCTTGCAAGCGATGCATCGACGCGTGCGATTCTGCTCGCCATCGAAACGGTTCGGTCGGCGCGCAAATTCATGTCCGCCGCGCGCGCCGCCGCGCGAAACAAACCGGTGCTCGTGCTGCGCACGGGTCGCGACGACCCTTTCGACCGCCTCTACGGCGCGGCCTTCCGCCGTGCCGGACTCGTCCGCGTCGATTCGCTCGATGATCTGCTCGATGAGATCGAGACCTTGGGCATCGGCCGCGTCGCGACAAGCGATGTCGCAACTGTCATCACAAGCGACCGCGGCGTCGCAGCACTTGCCCAGGACGCCTTTGGCGCAGCCGGCGACGACCTCGCGCAATGGCCGATCGCCGCGCGCGACGCCGTCGCCGCCGCGCTGCCTCGCGCTCGCGCGGGCAATCCTCTTCTTCTCGGCGACGACGCCACGCCCGCGGATTTCGGCGCGGCGCTCGAAGCGCTCGCATCGCATCGCGAGACCGGCACAGTGTTCGTCGTGCATGCGCCGACGCATAGCGCGCCTGTCGCCGAAGTCGCCCGCACGTTGATTGCCGAGCGACGTCACGCATATCGCGGATTGCTCGCGTGCTTTTTCGGCTGTGTCGATGCCGCCACGCGCGACGAGTTGCACGCGAACGGCATTCCCGTGCACACGACGCCGCATCGGCTGGCGCGCGGTTTTGCCCGGCTCGTCGATTTCCGGCAGGGCCGCGAACTCTTGATGCAAACGCCCGACGGCCTCCCCGCGAATATTCCCGAAGACATCGACGCCGCGCACAACGAGATTCGCACGGCGCTCGCAAACGGCATCGCCGAATTGAATGGCGAACGTGCGGCGCGCGTATTCGCTCGTTTCGGCATCTCGGTGAAACCGGGGCCGCCCGACTCGCTTACGAGCGATGCCGTCGAAATTCAGACGCGCCTGCTCAACCATCGCGTGTTCGGTCCGGTATTCGAATTCAAGGCCGAAGGCGCGCTCGGCCTTGCCGATGCACTTCACGAGTTTGCGTTGCCGCCGCTCAATCCCGTACTTTCGCGCGATCTCGTCATGCGCTCGCCGCGTTCGCGCGAACTGCCCGCCGAGTCGCTGCTCAATGCGCTGACGGCGTTATCGCAACTCGTTTGCTATATCGAAGAAATCGTTGCGCTGCGTCTCACGTTGCGCGTGACGCGCGATTCAGTCGCCGTTCACGAACCGCAACTCACGCTCGGCGCGCATCGCAAGCCGCTGGCGATCGTGCCGTATCCACGCTGCCTCGAAGAGACGCTCGACTGGCGCGGCATGCGCGTCACCGTGAGGCCGATTCGTCCCGAAGACGAAGAAGCGCACGCGGCGTTCGTCGCGGCCAATACCGCCGAGGATTTGCGCCTGCGCTTCTTTGGCGCTGTCCGTAACTTCGATCATTCGCAACTCGCGCGCATGACGCAGATCGACTACGACCGCGAAATGGCGCTGATCGTCACGCGAGCGAACGGTGACGGCACGGGCGAGACGCTCGGTGTCGCGCGCGCGATCGCCGATCCTGACAACGAGACCGCGGAATTCGCCGTCGCCGCGCGCTCGGATATGAAGGGCAGGGGATTGGGCTCGCTGCTGCTGTCGCGCATCATCGACTACGCGAGACAGCGCGGCACCCGCTGGATGGTCGGCGAGGCGTTGCGCGAGAACGCCGGCATGATCGCGCTCGCACGCAACACCGGCTTCGAAGTGACGAAGACCGACGACCCGGGCGTCGTCGGTTTCAGGATGCGGCTGTGCGATGCGCCGTCACAGCCGCGCGGCGATTAAGCCGCGAATTTGGCGAGCGCGTCGTCGATCTGGGCGCGCGACAGCGAAAGCTCGTCGAGCAATGCTTCGGCGTACAAACTGCCCGTTTCCTTTTCGAGGCGCGCGATTGTCAACGCGCATCGCGACGTGTCCTTCAACGTCGCGATGAACGGCTTCACCGATTGCCCCGACGTGAACGCATCGAAGAGCGGCACGCGAATGTCGTCGGGCAGCGCGCGCGACGTCCACTGATACGGCTTGCCGTTGTACGTCAGTTGCGGCGGCAGCGTGCGCTCCTTCTTCGCGGCGGGAATCAGGCCGAATGTACGTGCCGCATCGCCGATCTGCTCGGCCGAAAAAAGCTCGTCGGGCGTGATGTCGAACTGCGCGATATACGTTTCGATCGCCTGCATCGCGGCCGCGCGATCGTCGCGTTTCTTTTGCGCGCGGGCGACAATCTCGCGCAGTTCGTCGGCTTCTTCGGATGTGATCGTGAAGTTCGCCTGTTTTTGCTGCAGTTCGGTGAAGCGGAGGAATTCAGAGTCGGAAAGGAGTTTCGCCATCGGGAATGCGTCGGATTGGATACGGCGGCACGCCATCGCGGCGCGCCGTCTTTTTGAGGGGGCCGCCATTCTAACGCGCGAAGCGTGCGCCATTCAGTCGTGCGTCATCGAAAGCGACGCGGCTGCATTTTTCAGCAAGGACGTGACGTCTTCGATCGACGGCGCCACGTAATCGTCGATGCGCCGCAGGTACGGGCAGGTGAGGGCGGCGATCGCCTGGCCGGACGGCCCGAGCAGCGGATACGTCACGTCCGTCACGCCGAAAGTCTGCTGGCTATCCTTTTGCGAATAGCCCAGTTCGCGAACTTGCCGGTAATCGGCGTCGAGCACGGCGCGATCGACCGCGAGTTCGCCTTTGACCTTCGTATGCTCGGCGAGCATGTGTTCGCGCTGTTCGTCGGTCTGAAACGCGAGCATGACGCGGCCGGAGCCCGTGTCGATCAACCCGACGCGCGAGCCGAGCCGCACTGAAATGCCCCACGTGCCGGGACCGTCCACTTGCGCGATGACGAGCAAATTTCCGCGATCGTAGACGACGAGATGCACGGATTGCTCGGCTGCATCTGCGAATCGCTGCATCGCCGGAAGCGCCTCGGCGATGAGCCGATTCATCGGCGGATGCCGATGCGCGAGCGCATAGAGCTTCAGGCTCAACGAATAACGATCGCCTTCGGGCGAGCGCACGACATACTGCCGCGCGACCAGCCGCTCCAGCATCCGATACATCTCACTCGCGTTGCGCCCGAGCATCTTCGTGATTTCCGCGCGCGTGAGGCCCGACTTCTGTTCCGAAAGCAATTCGAGAATATCGAGCCCTTTATCGAGCGCGGGCGCGCGATAACGATCGGCGTCGTTGTCTTCCACGTCCATGTGCTGTCTGAGTTGGTTCATGACTTCGCGCGAGTTTAAGCCTTCCGTCAGGGAGCGCGATCCCATTCGCATGCGCCGGCTAGGGAAATCACTGATCGATCCGGGTTGCGTCATTGTTGACTTCGACTGGTGCGTCTATGAATATTACGTTCACTGATGAATCGTTGCATCCACGTTTTCCCGCGGCGACTTGCTTTGGACGGTCGGCGCAATCCTCCTTCTGAGATCGACGATGCAAGAAACCACCGACCCGCGCCTGATTCTTCTCAGTCCGGAAGACAACTGCCTGATCGCCGCCGCGCGCCTGCCCGCTGGCGAGACGCTGATGATCGAAGGCGAGTCTGTCACGCTCGCGACGACCATCGAGCTTGCGCACAAGATCGCGCGGCGCGCGTTGTCGAAGGACGAAAAGGTACTGCGTTATGGCGCGATCATCGGCCACGTAAGCGTCGATGTCGCGCGCGGCGAGCATCTGCATACGCACAACCTGGAAAGCGACTACCTACCCACTTACACGCACGACGCCGCACACGCCTACGTGCAGCACTGAACACTTCCATGGACACTTCCGCACTGCAGGGCTATCTCCGGGCGGATGGCCGCAAAGGCATCCGCAATGTCGTCGCGGTGGCGTATCTCGTCGAATGCGCGCATCACGTTGCGCGCGAGATCGTCGCGCACTTCCGTCCATCGTTCGATGATTTCGATTCCTTCGATCCGCAAGTCGAACCGCCCGTGCATCTTATCGGCTTTCCGGGCTGCTATCCCAATAGCTACGCCGAAAAGATGCTGGAGCGCATCTGCACGCATCCGAACGTCGGTGCGGTGCTGTTCGTGTCGCTCGGCTGCGAGAGCATGAACAAGCACTATCTCGCCGATGTCGTGCGCGCGAGCGGCCGTCCCGCCGCCGTGCTCACGATTCAGGAAAAAGGCGGCACGCGCAGCACGATCCAGAACGGTCTCGACTGGGTGCGCGAGGCGCGCGCGACGCTCGCGGCTCAACAGAAAGTGCCGATGGCGCTCGACGAACTGATCGTCGGGACGATCTGCGGCGGCTCGGACGGCACCAGCGGCATCACGGCGAATCCGGCCGTGGGGCGCGCGTTCGATGCTTTCATCGATCAAGGCGCGTCGTGCATCTTCGAGGAAACGGGCGAGTTGGTCGGCTGCGAATTCCACATGAAACGGCGCGCGGCGCGGGCCGAACTGGGCGATGCCATCGTCGAATGCGTGCAAAAGGCCGCGCGCTATTACACGACGATGGGCCACGGCTCGTTCTCGGTCGGCAACGCGGACGGCGGGCTGACGACGCAGGAAGAGAAATCGCTCGGCGCATATTCGAAGAGCGGGGCGTCGCCGATCGTCGGCATCATCAAGCCGGGCGATATTCCGCCGACCGGCGGTCTCTATCTGCTCGATGTCGTGCCCGATGGCGAGCCGCGCTTCGGCTTTCCGAATATCAGCGACAACGCGGAGATCGGCGAGCTGATTGCGTGCGGCTGTCACGTCATTCTCTTCACGACGGGGCGCGGCTCGGTCGTCGGCTCGGCGATATCGCCCGTCATCAAGGTCTGCGCGAATCCGTCGACGTATCGCAATCTGTCCGGCGACATGGACGTCGACGCGGGCCGCATCCTCGAGGGCCGCGCGACGCTCGACGAGGTGTGCCGCGAGATCGTCGGCGTGACCGTTGCGGTGGCGGCGGGCGCGGCGTCGAAGTCGGAGGCGCTCGGGCATCAGGAGTTCATCCTGACTTACAAAACCTTCGAGCCGGTCGGCCCCGCGTGTTTGCCGAGCGCCGCGCGACGCGTTACTGTGGCGGCTTGAGTTTCGCCATCTCTAAATCATTCGGGGTTTGCAGATGACTGCAGAAGCGCAAGAGGCAGTTTCACGTCGACGCAGGATTGGCCGCACGTCGCTGGAAGTCACCGCGTTGTCGCTCGGCACCGCGCCGCTCGGCGGTCTGTATCACGAGCTGACGGAAGACGAGGCGCGCGCGACCGTCGATGCCGCGTGGCAGACGGGCATCCGCTTCTTCGACACGGCGCCGCACTACGGCCACACGAAAGCGGAGCATCGGCTCGGCGATGCATTGCGGCGTTATCCGCGCGGCGATTTCGTGCTGTCGACGAAAGTCGGCCGCCGCTTCGTGCCGCGCACGACGCCCGACGACGGCAGGGAAGGCTGGGCCGCGCCGCTGCCGTTTCAGGCGATTTACGACTACACCTACGACGGCATCCTTCGTTCATTCGAAGACAGTCAGATGCGGCTCGGCATGACCGATATCGATATCGTGCTGATCCACGATATCGGCCGCGTGACGCACGGCGACAAGAACGCGCACTACTGGAAGCAACTGACCGATGCAGGCGGCTTCCGCGCGCTCGAAGAATTGAAGCAATCGCGCGGCGTGAAAGCGGTCGGCCTCGGCGTGAACGAAGGCGCGGCAGTGATGGAAGCGATGGCCGAATTCGACATCGACTGTGCGCTGCTCGCCGGCCGCTACACACTGCTCGAGCAAAACACGCTCGATGATTTATTGCCCGAATGCGAGAAGCGCGGCGTGAGTATTTTGCTGGGTGGCGCGTTCAACTCGGGCATTCTCGCACGTGGTCTCGATGCCAACGCGCATGGCGATCTCAAGTTCAATTACGGCGATGCGCCGAAGGACGTCGTCGAGCGCGTCGGCAAGCTGGAACGCGTATGTCGCGCGCATGGCGTTGCGCTGTCGACGGCGGCCATCCAGTTTCCTTATGCGCATAAAGTTGTGGCCACGGTTCTGATGGGCGCGCGCACGCCGGACGAAGTGCGCGAGAATGCTGCATCGTTCGCGACGCCGGTTCCGTCCGCGCTGTGGGACGCGTTGCGCGCGGAAGGTCTGCTTCATGCGAATGCACCGGTGCCGCGATGACATCGAATGTGAACATCGACGCGCATCAACACTATTGGGATCCCGCGCGCGGCGACTATGGCTGGCTCACGCCCGACATGAAGCCGCTGTATCGCGTGTTCGGTCCCGACGATCTCGCGCCGCTGCGCAAGGCGGCCGGCGTTCAGAAAACGGTTGTCGTGCAGGCCGCGCCGACGGTCGACGAAACGCGCTATCTGCTCGATCTCGCGCGCAGCGACGATTCGATCGCGGGCGTCGTCGGCTGGGTGCCGCTCGATTCGGCCGATGCCGCGGCGATCATCGACGAACTCGCGCGCGAGCCGAAGTTCAAGGCCGTGCGCCCGATGCTTCAGGACTTGCCCGACGATACGTGGATCGAGCACGCGCCGCGCAAGGACGCGATCGAGCGTCTGATCGATCTCGATCTCGCCTTCGACGCGCTGATCTTCGCGCGGCATGTGCCGTCGCTCGTGAAGTTCGTCGAGCGATATCCAGAACTAAGAATCGTCGTCGATCATGGCGCGAAGCCGCCGATCCGCGACGGCATCGACGTGGGCTGGCAACCGTGGGCCGATGGCATCGCGCAACTCGCGAAACTGCCGCAAAAGCTGCATTGCAAATTGTCCGGACTCGCGACCGAAGCGAACCCGAACTGGACCGACGAAACGCTGAAACCCTACGTCGCGCATCTGCTCGAACATTTCGGATATGCACGGCTGATGTGGGGTAGCGACTGGCCCGTGCTCGACATGAATGGCAGCTACGCGGCGTGGCACGACACGGCGCGCAATCTCACGTCACATCTCGAAAAGGCGCAGCAGGACGCGATTTTCGGCGCGAACGCCCGCGCCTTCTATCGCCTAAGAAACGGCTGATATACCCGGCATGTCTCAAAAACACTTCCGACTGGAGCAGTAGATGGTACAAAGACTGGCAGGCAAGACCGCGCTGATCACGGCGGCGGGGCAAGGCATCGGGCTCGCGACCGCCGAACTGTTCGCGGCACAGGGCGCGCGCGTGATCGCCACCGACATCCGCACGGAATCGCTCGAAGGCAAGCCCTTCGAAGCGCGCAAGCTCGATGTGCGCGACCCGCAGGCGATCAACGCGCTGGCCGGCGAGATCGGCGCGATCGACGTGCTCTTCAACTGCGCGGGCTATGTGCACGCCGGCTCGATTCTGGAGGCGAGCGAGGAAGACTGGGACTTCGCCTTCGATCTGAACGCGAAGGCGATGTATCGGACGATTCGCGCGTTCCTGCCGAAGATGCTGGAAAAAGGCGGCGGCTCGATCATCAACATGTCGTCGGCGGCGTCGAGCGTGAAGGGCGTGCCGAACCGCTTCGTGTACGGCGCGTCGAAGGCGGCGGTGATCGGCCTCACGAAATCCGTCGCCGCCGATTTCGTCACGCGCGGCATTCGCTGCAACGCGATCTGTCCGGGCACGGTGGAATCGCCGTCGCTCAAGGACCGCATCGCGGAGCAGGCGAAGGCGCAGGGCGCGAGCGTCGATCAGGTGCAGGCCGCGTTCGTCGCGCGCCAGCCGATGGGACGCGTCGGCCGCGCCGAAGAAATCGCGGCGCTCGCGCTTTATCTCGGCTCGGACGAATCGTCGTTCACGACGGGACAGATTCACATCATCGACGGCGGCTGGTCGAACTGACCGACCGCTCACGTTATTTGGAACCAGGAGGATCACATCAGATGAAGCTGCTTCGTTACGGCCCCAAGGGTCAGGAAAAACCGGGTCTCTTGGACGCCGAAGGCCAGATTCGCGACTTGTCGAAGGTCGTCGATGACATCGCCGGCGCGACGCTGACCGAAGCGGGCCTGGCCAAATTGCGCGCGACCGATCCGGCGACGCTGCCGGTCGTCGACGGCAATCCGCGCATCGGACCGTGCGTGGGGCGCGTCGGCAAGTTCGTGTGCATCGGCCTGAACTACGCGGATCACGCCGCCGAATCGAATCTGCCGGTGCCGACCGAGCCGGTCATCTTCAACAAATGGACGAGCGCGATCTGCGGCCCGAACGACGACGTCGAAATCCCGCGCAACTCGGTGAAGACCGATTGGGAAGTCGAGCTCGGCGTGGTCATCGGCAAGGAAGCGAAGTATGTCGATGAAGCCAACGCGCTCGATTACGTCGCGGGCTATTGCGTGATCAACGACGTTTCCGAGCGCGAATGGCAGCTCGAACACGGCACGCAATGGGACAAGGGCAAGGGCTTCGACACGTTCGGCCCGATCGGTCCGTGGCTCGTCACGAAGGACGAAGTCGCGGATCCGCAGAAGCTCGATCTGTGGCTCGAAGTCGACGGCAAACGCTATCAGAACGGCAACACGAAGACCATGGTCTTCACGGTCGCGCAACTGGTCGCGTATCTGTCGAAGGTGATGAGCCTGCAGCCGGGCGATGTCATCTCGACGGGCACGCCGCCGGGCGTCGGCATGGGCGTGAAGCCGAACCCGGTCTTCCTGAAGGCCGGCCAGACGATGAAGCTCGGCATTCAGGGTCTCGGCGAGCAGACGCAGAAGACCGTCGCGGCGCAGTAATCGGCCCGCAGCAACGACAAAAAACCTCGCCGCGGCGAGGTTTTTCGTTTCGGACGACGGGATTCGAAAAGTTCAGGCGTGATAGACGGGTTCCGCCGCAACGCCTTCGGAGATGCGCGTGATCGTGCCCTGCGCGACCGCGACGAGCCGCTCGGCGCCGCCATCGGTGACGAACACGTCGCACTGGCAGGTTGCCTGCGTCATGCCGGCATGGACGACGCGAGCACGCGCCATCAGCGTTCCGGAGACGGCCGGGCGCAGATAGTTGATCTTGTATTCGCCGGTGACGACCTTCGGCCCGAGCCGCAGCGCGCCCGCGAAGGTCAGGGCGTTGTCCACGAGATAACTCACCACCCCGCCGTGTACGAAGCCGTGTTGTTGCCTTAGCTCGTCCCTGATCGTCAGACACAGCGTGAGACTCGCTGAATCGACCTGCATCAGTTTTGTTCCGAGCAAGGCGCTGAACGGTTGCGCATTCAGCGCACCGCGCGCGATATCGACAATTTCGGCCATTCGGACACTCCTTGGGTGGGTTCGGTGCCGTCCTGCAAAGACAATAGGAAGCGATCGCGCGCACTGCAAGGAAGTCACGCAAAAATTGTGCAATGGTGCGTTTCGGGCGGCACGCGCGCTCTCCGATGACGATTCGCCGAAGCGGCGCGTTCCCTGCATTCGCATAGACAAGCCGTTGCGGCAAACGATTCAAGCTTTGTCGCCCGACTGCCGTAAACCCGCAGTGTCCCCGCATCGGCGGGCCTTAATTCGGAAAGTGTGGGTGCTAGTGATGTTCGGAAAGATCAAGGTTTCATCGGGTTTGCTCGCAGTTCTGGTGGTGTTCTGTCTCTTTCAACTGGTGACCGAAGGGCTCGGTTTCTGGTCCCTGTCGCGCACGCATGACGATGTCGGCAGTCTGTCCAACATCGCGCTCAAGCAGGTCAACGCGGTCAACAAGACCACCCAGCATCTGATGGATGCGCGCATCAACCTGTCGCGCGCGGGCACGCGCATGGTGCGCGGCGGAAGCGAGCCGACGGAAATCGTCCAGCACGCGCGCGAGCAGATCGCGGCGGCGGACAAGTCGTTCACGGCGTTCCTGAACGCGCCGAAGACCGGCGATGAAAACACGGCGCGCATGAGCGCGCTGCAGGCCAAATACGCGGAGTATTCGAAGGCGCTGAGCGAGCTCGTGCAGTATCTCGACGCGGGCAATCTCCAGGCGTTCCTCGACCAGCCGACGCAAGGCTTCCAGGATCGCTATCTCGCGGAACAGCAGAAGTTCGTCGATTTCGGCGATGAAGCGGGCCGCGGCTATCTGTCGTCGATCGACACGCGCTACGCGTGGTTCCGCGCGGTCGGCATCGCGATTCTGGTGACGCTGGTCGCGGGCATCGCGCTCGTGCACGTCGCGCTGCGCCGTGCCGTGATCGAGCCGCTGGAACAAGCGGGCCGCCATTTCGAGCGCATCGCGAACGGCCGTCTCGACGAGCGTATCGAAGATCGCGGCACGAACGAAATCGGCCGTCTGTTCGCGGGCCTCGCGACGATGCAGGCAAGCGTCGCGAACACGGTGAAAACGGTGCGCGCAACGTCGGATTCGATCAACCTCGGCGCCGATGAAATCGCGAGTGGCAACGCGGATTTGTCCGCGCGCACGGAGAATCAGGCGGCGTCGCTCGAAGAAACCGCATCGAGCATGGAAGAGCTGACCGCGACGGTGCGCCAGAACGCCGAGCACGCGCGCGAGGCCAACACGCTCGCGGGCGAAGCGCTCAACGCGACGTCGCGCGGCGCGAGCGTGGTCGACGATGTCGTCGAGAAGATGCGTGGCATTGCGTCGAGCTCGGACAAGATCGCGGAAATCATCTCGGTCATCGACGGCATCGCGTTCCAGACCAACATCCTCGCGTTGAACGCGGCTGTCGAAGCGGCGCGCGCGGGCGAGCAGGGCCGTGGATTCGCGGTCGTCGCGGGCGAAGTGCGCGGTCTCGCGCAGCGTTCGGCGCAATCGGCGAAGGAAATCAAGGAACTGATCGGCGAGTCGGTCGCGCAAGTGAGCGACGGCTCGGTGCTCGTCGAGCGCGCGGGCACGGCGATGCGCGAAGTGTCGGCGTCGATTTCACGCGTCACGCAGATGATGGCGGAGATCAGTGCGTCGTCGCTCGAGCAGAGCGTGGGCATCGAGCAAGTGAATCAGGCGGTCACGCAGATGGACGAGATGACGCAGCAGAACGCGGCGCTCGTCGAGCAGGCTGCGGCTGCCGCGTCGTCGCTGCATGAGCAGACGCGGCAACTGAAGGCTGCGGTTTCGGTGTTTCAGCTCGTCTGAGTTCGCTTAAAGAGGCAAGGCCGCGTACGACGTCGCGAGGTGATACGGCGTCGTCGACGGCATCTCGGCGCGGCTGATCTCGCCCGTCGCCGAGCGGCATTCCACCCAGCCGGTTTCGTGCAGGAAGCGCGCGCGAAACCGCTCGATTTGCGGACCGACGGCGTCGCCGCGCGTCGCCAGCGCGCGCAGATATTCCGTCTGCGCCCAGATGCGCTGCGTCCCGTCGATCACGCGCCCGGTTTCGTCGATGGCGGCATGAACGCCGCCCGTCTGCTCGTCCACGCCGTGCCGCTGCGCGAAGTCGAACGCGCGCGCGAGCCGTTCGTTCAGCCCCGCCGCTTCGAATGCGGCGTGACCGCTGCCCAGCGCCAGAAAATACCACTCGAACTGATGGCCCGGCTCCAGCCGGTTGCCCGCCGTGCCCATCGGCAATTCGGCGATCGAGCCGCTCGGCTCGTGCACGAACGCATCCGCGACGGATTTCGCGAGCTGCGCGAGACGCTTGTCGTAGGCGGGCTCGCCGGTCGCTTCGCGCGCCGCGAGCCACGCTTCGGCGAGATGCATCAGCGGATTTTGCAGCGGCGTCTCGATGGTCGCGCCGAAATCCTCGGCAAGCACCGCGTTCAGCAGATCGCCGCCGCTCGAAAAGCGCGCCTCGACGAGCCGCGACGTTTCATCGAGCAGCGTGAAAGCATCGGCGGAACCGCTTTTCTTCGCGTAATGCGCGCACGCGAAAACGACGAACGCATGGGTGTAGAGATCCTTTTGACGCTCCAGCGGCGCGCCGCTCGCGTCCACGCTGTAGAACCATCCGCCGTTGCGTTTGTCCTGAAAATAGTGACGTAGCGATTCGAACAGCGTCGCGGCGTGCGCGAGATCGCCGGCTTCCGAGAACACGAAGAGCTGGCGCGCGCAGGCCATCGCCCGATAGCGCTTCGGCGCCAGCGGCGCGTGATCCCCCGGCGCGACGGCTTCATAGGCGAGGCCGAGCGCCGCGTTGAAGCCCGGACCGCGCCAGATGGGCAGCACGATGTTCGCGTAATGCGCGCGCAATGGCGCGGCGGATTCCGGGTTCGCCGATTGCATCGCCGGCGATGCGTTTGGTTGCTGATCCTGCATAGGACGACTCTTATTGTTTCGGGGGATGCGCGGCCGTGAGGCGCCTACGCAACGGGAAAGGATAGCAAAACCGGCCCGCAGCGCGACGCATTCGCGGGCGACTCACCGAGAGGAGGACGAGAACATGATAGGAAATATCGAACTCGTGTCGCGGCTCATGATGGCCGCGGCGCTCGGCAGCGTGATCGGCTTCGAGCGCGAGCGGCTTTCGTGGGCGGCGGGACTGCGCACGCACATGCTCGTGTGCGTCGGCTCGGCGCTCATCATGATCGTGTCGGCTTACGGTTTCGAGGATGCGCTGAAGTACGACCACGTCGTGCTCGATCCGTCGCGGGTCGCGGCGCAGGTCGTGTCGGGCATCGGCTTTCTCGGCGCGGGCTCGATTCTGCTGCGCGGCGAGATCGTGCGCGGCCTGACGACCGCGGCGAGCCTCTGGTCGGTCGCGGCCATTGGCCTCGCGGTCGGCGGCGGGCTCTATACGGCGTCGATCGCGGCGACGGCGATCATCCTCATCATTCTGGCGGGGATCAAGCCGCTCGAACGCCGCTTCATCAGCGTGAAGCAGCGCCGTCAACTGACGATGCTCGTCGATCGCGGCGCGCTCAGTTTTCATGCGCTGCACGAGGCGCTCGGGCCCGGCAGCGTGCGCGTGAAGCAGTTCGTCGTGCAGCAAAGCGATGATTCGCCCGATCTCGACGAGGTGCGAGTCGAACTGTCGCGTGCATCTGCGGTGGAATATCGCGCGATTTGCGATCGTTTGCGTCAACTCGACGTCGTGCGCGAGTTTCGTGAGGACGATGCCGCCTGAAATCGCCTTCGGGATGCGGGTTTGCACGCGCAGCCATGCGACAATGCGGCCTCTCGAAATAATCGCCGATGCGCCGGTGCGCCTTGCACGCCGGTTCGGGCAGCCGCCTTTCGAACCTATGTCAGATTCCGCAGTAAAGAGAGACGCCGACGCCTCGTCCCGCCGCCGGCGCGCAACGCAAAAGCATGAGATGCGGGCGCCGCAGACCAGCGCCGACACGGAAAAGAAACTCGCTCGCGCCGCACGTTCCGCGCAGCGTCTCGCACAACTGAGCGAAGGCGCGCGTGCGGGCGAAACGCTCGATCTGTTCGCCGAAGACGCCGAGCGCGCGCAACTTCAGGCGATGAACACCGATATCCGCCAAGGCACGTTCGAAGGTTTCGAACTGCCGGAGGTGTTTCTCGCGGCCGTGCAATCGAATGGCGGGAACGCGCCGGAATCCGTCGTCGGGAAACGGGCGGCGCGTGGCGGCGTGACATCGGTTGCGCCGGAGCAGGGCCTCTTCGGGGACGATTTGCCTCAAATCGATGCGCCGCCGCCGGACGCGAGCCAACCAGCCGCGAGAACCGGCGCGATGGCCGCGGTGACGACGCGATCGGCGAGCATCAGCACGTCGGTTGCGCCGGAGAATGCGGCGCCATCGCTCGGCGCGCTCGCTTCAGCGCTCATCGCCCGCGATCGCGGGGCTCGCGGCGACCGCAACGAAGCGGCGCCGTTCGCGCAGCCCGGCATCCGCGATGCCGCCGCGCCCGAACTCGACCGCGCCCGCGCCACGGCGTTCGCGGACACCATCGACGCGCTCTATGCGGTGATCGCGGAGCAGCGGACTTCGACGGCCGCCCACGCGCGCCGCATGAAGACGATGCTGACGATCATCGTCTGCGTGGTGCTCGTCACGGTGGCGACGGGCATCGCGCAAACCGCTGTACTGCTGCGCATGAACCACGATAGCAAGCTGCAGCAGGACCGCACCGAGCAACTGATGCTCAACCAGCAGGCGACGCTCGCGTCGCTCTTCGATACCGATTCCGCCAATATCAGCGTGCGCCGTCCTCCCGACCTGACGGACGCATCACCGGTTCGGCCGATCAGCGCCGCGACGCCCGATCCCGCGCCGAAAAAGCACACGCGTCACGCGCACCATCGCGCCACTTCCTCGGCGCACTGATTCGCGCTGTCAGATTCGCGCGACACGCCGTTCTGCGGCGGCGTGTCGCGCAGCCGCTCGTCGTCGGATCGGAACGCCGTCGTACAGGCCTGGCAGATCCGTCCCCGTTTCGAGAAGACGGCAAACCGGTAAAAATGTAGAAAAACTACCAAATTTCTTGCCACGAAATGTTGCATTGCACTAGAAATCGGTTAGGGACAACCCTATAATCCTCTCTAAGGGAAAACCCTCTGTAACTAACCGGAGTCAGTCATGAGCTACCTCTTCGCCCTGCTGCAAAAATTTGCTTCGATGTTCGAATCGGCCCACCTGCCGATGGACAAAGACTACTCGTATCAAGCGCGTTTCCGTGAATCCGAGCGTCAGCGCAAGGCGCGCGGCACGGCTTTCGGCTTCCGCCTGTAATGCGCAGCTGACGGCGGCGCGGGAAACACAACACCAGCAACTTACGACGGCACGAGCCGTACGACCCGCCCGCCAGTTTTCCGTTTTATGTAGTTTTTCTAGCAATTCCACATCGCTTCGGCTTCGTGCCGGACGCATCCTTCTTCGCGCTTCCTGCGCGACGCCAGTCTTTTCTTTCTTTCGTATTGCTGACGCGCGGTTCGCAAGCCGCCTGCATCGCAAAAAGGCTTCGCGACTTGTTCATGCGCGACATGCCGAAAATCGCAAGATCGTTCGCTGCGCTTCCCGCAAACCCTTATCCAGCAAGGATTCGATCGACCGCTGGCACTTTCGCGCTTATTCCGGTGTCGTATTTCCACATGTGGTTGTCGCAAATAGTCGGCTGATGTGACTTTTTTCTGGCAACTATGTATGCACAGCGCGGACGCACGTCCGCACACGCCAGGAGATATTCGATGAATTCCCCCAAGGTGGTAGTCGAAGGACTGTGCAAGGTTTTCGGCAACAGTCCCAAACAGGCGCTGGACATGCTGGCCGGTGGTGCGACGAAGGAAGAGGTTTTCAAGCGCACCGGACAGATCGTCGGCGTCCATAACGTCTCCTTTGACGTCAAGGAAGGTGAGATTTTCGTGCTCATGGGCCTTTCCGGCTCGGGCAAATCCACGCTGATCCGGCTCATCAACCGGCTGGTCGAGCCGACGGCGGGCAAGGTGCTGATCGATGGCCGCGACGTGGCCGCCGTGCCGCGCTCCGAACTCACGTCCCTGCGGCGCAAGGACATGAGCATGGTGTTTCAGTCCTTCGCGCTGATGCCGCAGCGCACGGTTCTTTCCAACGCCGCATTCGGCCTCGAGGTCGCGGGCGTCGGCAAGAAGGAGCGCGAAGCGCGCGCCATGACCGTGCTGGAGCAGGTCGGCCTGGCTCCGTTCGCCCAAAAGTTACCTGCGCAACTATCGGGCGGCATGCAGCAGCGCGTGGGTCTCGCCCGCGCGCTTGCCGTGAATCCTTCGCTGATGATCATGGACGAAGCGTTCTCCGCGCTCGATCCGCTGAAGCGCAAGGAAATGCAGAACGTGCTGCTCGATCTGCAACGCGAGCAGCGCCGCACGATCCTGTTCGTGTCGCACGATCTCGAAGAGGCGATGCGCATCGGCACGCGCATCGCGATCATGGAAGGCGGCCGCGTGGTGCAGATCGGCACGCCGCAGGAAATCATCACGAATCCCGCGGACGACTACGTGGAAGCGTTCTTCGAAGGCATCGACACGAGCCGCTATCTCACGGCCGGCGATCTGATGCAGACCGACGACGTGCCGCTCATCAAACATTCGCCGCAAATCGACGCATCGAGTGTCGCGGCGACGCTCAACGGCAGCGCCGACTACGCGTTCGTGCTCGACGCCGAGCGCCGCATCCGCGGTTTCGTCGGACGTGATGCGAACGGCAACGCCGCGCCGCGCATCAATCCGATCGAATGCATCGAGCGTCACGTCGCGCTCGACGAGGTCGTGAATCGCGTGGTCGCAAGTCCCGCCCCGCTGCCGGTCGTCGAAGCGGACGGTTCGTACTGCGGTTCGATCAACAAGACCAATGTCCTGAAGGTCCTTACGCACCATCGAGGTTCCCATGTCTGAAATCATCCCGCTTGGCAGTTGGGTGGACCACGGCGTCCACTATCTCCTCGATCACGACGCTAAGACCTTCGACTCCATCGGCAAGGTCATCGAAACATTCGCTGCGGCCGTCGAGCACGGCCTGCAGGCCATTCCGATGTGGGCGCTCATGGCGATCTTCGTCGGCATCGGCTTGTGGCGAGTGGGCTGGCGATTCGCCGTGTTCGTCCTCGCGTCGCTGTTGCTGATCTACGCGACGAACTTCTGGGATCAGATGGTCATCACGCTCGGCCTCACGCTGTCCTCGACGTTCATCAGCTTGCTGCTCGGCATTCCGCTCGGCATCTGGACGTCGAAGAGCAAGTACGTCGAAATGGGCGTGCGCCCGGTGCTCGATCTGATGCAGACGATGCCCGCCTTCGTCTACCTGATTCCGGCCGCGATGCTGTTCGGTCTCGGCCGCGTGCCGGGAATTCTCGCAACCGTCATCTTCGCGATGCCGCCGGCCGTGCGCCTCACCGCGCTCGGCATCAAGCAGGTGAATCGCGAGATCGTCGAAGCCGGCCAGGCATTCGGCTGCACGCCGTTCCAGCTGCTCTACAAGGTGCAGATTCCGAACGCGCTGCCGTCGATCATGACCGGCGTGAACCAGACGATCATGATGGCGCTGTCGATGGTCATCATCGCGTCGATGGTCGGCGCGGGCGGTCTCGGCAACGACGTGCTCGCATCGATTCAGCGTCTGGATATCGGGCTTGGTTTCGAGAGCGGCTTGTCGGTGGTGTTGCTGGCGATCATCCTCGACCGCATCACCGAGAGCTTCGGACGAGCGCCCGGCATGGCACGCGCCCCGCTCTTCGCCGGTCTGAAGAGCGTGATGAAAGTGCGCCGCGAGCCGGCGGCGCAACAAGGCTAACAAGGCACACGACCCATGAAGCGCGACGCGATCGTTCCGGCGGGTACCGAATCACCGTTGTCCAGTCTTTCGCGCTTCGGCTTTCTCACGCTGCCGAACTTCTCGATGATCGCGTTCACGAGCGCGGTCGAGGTGCTGCGCATGGCCAATTACGTCGGCCGCGCGCAGCACTACAGCTGGTCGATCATCACGCCGGACGGCGAGCCCGCGCGTGCGAGCAACGGCATCACCATCAAGCCGACGATGACGCTCGACGAAGCCGGCATGCCCGACGTGCTGATCGTCTGCGCGGGCTGGCATGTCGCCGATTATGTCGACGACAAGGTGATCGGTCTTCTGCAGCGCGCGCATGAAGCGGGCATTCCGCTCGGCGGAATCTGCACCGGGCCGTATGCGCTGCTCGCGGCGAAACTGCTCGATGGTTATCGCTGCACGCTGCACTGGGAAGACATGTCGCCGGTCAACAAGCGCTTTCCGCATGTGCGCTTCGCCGACGAGCTCTTCGTGATCGACCGCGACCGCCTGACGTGCACGGGCGGCACCGCGCCGCTCGACCTGATGCTCAATCTCGTCGGCATGCGGCTCGGGCAGGCGCATGCGGCGCAGGTGTCGGAGCAGTTCATCGTCGAGCGTATTCGCGGATCGACGGATTATCAGCACATTCCCGTCGATGCGCGCGTCGGCTTCTCGCGTGCGGAACTCGTCGAAGTGGTGCGGCTGATGGAGGCGAACATCGAAGAGCCGTTGTCGCTCGAAGAACTCGCGCGGCTCGTGCATCTGTCGCAGCGGCATTTGCAGCGCATGTTCAAGATGTTCCTCAACGTATCGCCGACGCATTACTACCTGACGTTGCGATTGCGTCGCGCACGCGAACTGTTGCGCAACACCGATGCGTCGATCGCGCGCGTGACGAGCATCTGCGGCTTCCATTCGCCGTGTCACTTCAGCAAGGCGTATCGCGCGCAGTTCGGACATGCGCCGAGCGTCGAGCGGCGATTATCGGCCTGACTTTTTCTTTTTCTTTTTTGGCCGCGCGGGCTTGGTATGAAAGCCTCGCGTGCGGGCCGCGTCATGCCTTGAAAATAACTTCGGAGAGAGATCGATGAAACGATTGTGGATCGCGGCAGCTTTGCTATCTGGTTTGGCGGGAGCGTATGCAGCCGAGCCTGCCGCGTGCAGGAACGTGCGCTTTGCGGATGTCGGCTGGACGGATATCGCCGCGACCACCGGACTTGCATCGACCGTTCTTCAGGGCTTGGGCTACAACCCGACGAAGACGATCGCGTCCGTGCCGATCACGTTCGCGGGCGTGAAGAGCAAGCAGATCGACGTGTTCCTCGGTTACTGGTCGCCGACGATGGACCCGATGATCGATTCGTTCAGGAAAGCGAATCAAGTGAAGGTCTTGCCGACGCCGAACTTGACGGGCGCGAAGTACACGCTCGCGGTGCCGGATTATGCGTATCAGGCGGGCATCAAGAACTTCAACGACATCGCGAAGAACTACGACAAGCTCGACGGCAAGATCTACGGCATCGAACCGGGCAACGACGGCAATGCGCTCATCAAGAAGATGATCGACAACAACCTGTACGGGCTCGGCAAGTTCAAGCTCGTGGAATCGAGCGAGGCGGGCATGCTCGTGGAAGTGAATCGCGCGATTCGCGACAAGAAGCCGATCGTGTTCCTCGGCTGGGAGCCGCATCCGATGAACGTGCAGATGAAGATCGACTATCTCGCGGGCGGCGACGATGTCTTCGGCCCGAACTATGGCGAAGCAAAAGTGCTGACCGTCACGCCGACGGATTACGACACGCGCTGTCCGAATGTCGCGAAGCTCGTGTCCAACCTGCAGTTCACGACGGATATCGAGAACCACGTGATGCTGCCGATCATGAACAAGACGAATGCGAACAAGGCGGCGCGCGAATGGCTGAAGGCGAATCCGGCGGTGCTCGATAAATGGCTTGCGGGCGTAAAGACGTTCGACGGGAAGGATGGGTTGCCGGCAGTGAAGGCGTATGTCGCCGGCAACTGAAAACTGACGCAGTGATTCAACGAAGGCGCGTCAGGTCCGATAATCCGGCTTCGCGCCTTCGATCATTCTCAACGCCGCTTGCCACTGCAACGCCATGATTCCATCGGCTTCATCGCGCCGATATTGCTCTGCAGTCAACTCGCAAACCCTCTGCGACGGCAGATTCAATTCCGCATTGCCCGCCAGCGCGCGAATCTGAATCTCGCAAGCGCGTTCAAGAAAGTACATTTCCTGGAACGCTTCCGGAATGGACTTTCCGCACGACAATAACCCGTGATTCTTCAGGATCATCGCGTTATGCGAGCCGAGATCGTTGACGAGGCGATCGCGCTCCGCGAGGTCCAGCGCAATGCCTTCATAGTCGTGATACGCGATATGTCCGTAATACTTCAACGCATGCTGACTGATCGGCAATAAGCCCTGCTTTTGCGCCGATACCGCCGCGCCCGCCGCCGTATGCGTATGCACGACGCAAAACACATCGGGCCGTGCCATGTGAATCGCGGAGTGAATCGTGAAGCCCGCCGGATTCACGAGATATCGCGCGGGATCATCGCGTGCGCCCGCTTCGACCGGCCGCCCTTCATGATCGATCTTCACGAGATCCGATGCGCGCATCTCGTCGAAAAGCACGCCATAACGGTTGATCAGAAAGTGATGATCGGTGCCCGGCACGCGCGCGCTGATGTGCGTGAAGATCATGTCGGTCCAGCGAAAATGCCCGATCACGCGATACAGCGCCGCCAGATCGCAGCGCACTTTCCATTCTTCCTGCGAGTATCCGTGAGTCTCCATGCCGTTCCTCCTTGGTTTGATGAGCCGCGGAAAACGTATTCAGATCCTGCTAGATTGCCTGCGCGCGGCCCGGGAAAGTTTCGTCGTAGTCCATTGCGTGATTTGCATCCGGCGCATCCGGCGCGCCGCCCTGCTCGCGATACATCATCGGCGGCAGGCCGAATTGCTTGCGGAATTCGCGGCCCAGATGCGATGCGTCGGAAAAGCCGCAACTCGATGCGATATCGGCGACGGTCTTGTCCGAACTCGTCAGCAGCCACGCCGCCGTGCGCAGCCGCACCTGCTTCGCATACGCCTGCGGCGCCTTGCCCGTCTCCGCCTTGAATAACCGTTCGAGTTGCCGCGTCGAAAGATCGAGCTTGTGCGCGAGTTCATCGAGCGTAAGCGAACGGCCGACGTGCTGCTCCATCAGCAGGATCGCACGTTTTACTTTCGGATGCGTCGCGGGCGCGAGACCCGGCGGATGCGGCTGCGGCGCGTTGCCCTTCTGCATGTCATCGACGAGCAGGATGCGCAGCGCCTTTTGCACCGTCGCCGTTTCGAAGTGACGCAGCAGAATGGCGGCGGCGACATCGATCGATGCGCGCCCGCCCGAACACGTAATGCGCCTTCTGTCGATGACAAAGAGCCGGTCCGCGACGAGCGATTGCTCATCCGCGTGCGGGAATCGCTCGACGAAGTCCCAATAATGAAACCAGCTCACGCAGATGCGATGGCCTTCGAGCACGCCCGCGCGCATCAGCGAGAACACGCCGGTGCACATGCCGACGAGCGTTGCATTTGAGGCAGCCGCGCGGCGGATGAACTGCAGCGTCGCATCGCTCGTCGCGGGGCCGGAATGCAGCAGGCCGCCGACCACGACGACGTAATCGAAAGGCTCGGCCTGATCGTAGGTTTCCCACGGCGTGATCTGTATGCCGCAACTCGCGCGAACGGGCGCGAGCGTCTCGCCGATCACGCTCCACGAGCAGCGCACCGGTCGGCTGAAATCGCCTTCATCGGCGGAAAGGCGCAGCAGATCGACGAAACCGGAGAACGCGGTCAGCGTGAAATTCGGCAGCAGGATGATGCCGAAGCGGATGCGCGATTTCGATTGACCGTCGACAGACGACGGCGGAAGAGATTCTGCGGCGTTCATGCGGGAGACATGCGGCTGGACGTTATCCAGCGAGCATATCACTCGGCCGCGAGCATCGGGCGTGCGTCAGAAATGGAACGCGGCCGGCGTCGTGTGACGCCGGCCGCGCAAATAACCATGAATCGAAGCGGTGCGCTTCAGCCGCCGAGCACCGCGAAGCCCCAGGCGAAAGCGCCGCCGATGAGCGCGCCCGCCGCGCGGCCGAGCACGCTCGCGATCGTGTAATCGGCCCAACGCTGTTCGACTTCGGCCTTCAACACGCCGAAGTAGCGCAGGGCGGGATCGATCGAGCAGAGCAGCATCAGCGCGATCCAGACGGGCACCTGACGCGTGAGCACGCGATCGACGGCGAGCAGATCGACTGCCTGAAGCGTGCCGACGACAGCCACGCTGATAAGGAAAGCGAGAATCCAGGATTTGAAGAACTGGTCGGGTAAGGCGTGAGTTTCCATCAATGCGAACCGGATAAGCAAGAAAAGGCGGAAAGGACGAGTGATCCGAAACCTATAGGCGTGGCTCACCTCAAGACCTAGGGAATATACCGATGCCTGTCGGCGCGACGCTTCGGACCAGTCTCAAAAATGCTGGATGTGCAACGAAGATGCGCAAAAACGCGCCGGGCGCGAAATGCTCTGTTACGCGCCGTCGCGCTTGCGTCGCCGGGCCTGAAATCATCGGAAAACCGACGTCGTCCACGCGCGAAAAACGGCGCTGACGCCGCGATCCCATTTCGATGGCGTTTTTGTTCTATCGGGTCTTTTCTGGGTTTGGTGCAATGAGCGCCATACCGGAACATCTCGCCAACCCAAGGGACACGCCAATGAACGTCAGCGTCTTCGATCTGTTCAAGATCGGCATCGGACCGTCGAGTTCGCATACCGTCGGGCCGATGATCGCGGCGTGCCGCTTCGCGTCGCATATCGAAGACGCCAATCTGCTCGCCTTCGTCACGCGCGTGCGCGCCGAGCTGTTCGGCTCGCTCGGCGCGACCGGCAAAGGCCACGGCACCGACAAGGCCGTGTTGCTCGGCCTCGAAGGGAATCTGCCCGATCTCATCGATCCGGACGTCATCGCGCCGCGTCTCGCGGAAATCCGCGCGACGAAGCGCCTGAAGCTGCTCGGCAAGCACGATGTGATGTTCGAGGAGCGCGAGCATATCGGCTTCTATCGCAAGCTGATGCCGGGCGCGCCGGGATCGAGCATCGTGCATCCGAACGGCATGCGCTTTCAGGCGTTCGACGAGAACGGCCAGCTTCTCGTCGAGAAGGAGTATTACTCGGTCGGCGGCGGCTTCGTCGTGAATCGCGAAGGCGATCGCGTGAACGGCTTGCGCGCGGCCAATACGGTGCCGTACCCGTTTCGCACCGGCGACGATCTCATGCGCGTCTGTCGGGAGACAGGTCTGTCTATCGCCGACGTGACCATGCAAAACGAATGCGCGAATCGCAGCGAATCCGAAGTCCGCGAAGGCATGCTCGCGGTGTGGCGCGTGATGGCCGCGTGCGTGGAGCGCGGCTGCAAGGAGCGCGGCGAGCTGCCCGGTCCGATGCAAGTCAAGCGCCGCGCCGCCGATCTGTCCGCGTCGCTGCGGTCGCGCTCGGAAGAGTCGCTGCGCGACCCGCTGTCGATGCTCGACTGGGTCAATCTCTATGCGATGGCCGTCAACGAAGAGAACGCGGCGGGCGGCCGCGTCGTCACCGCGCCGACCAATGGCGCGGCCGGCGTGATTCCCGCCGTGCTGCATTACTACGTGAAGTTCATGCACGGCTCGAACGATGACGGCATCGTGCGCTTCCTTCTGACAGCCGCGGCCATCGGCATCATCTACAAGGAAACGGCGTCGATCTCGGGCGCGGAAGTGGGTTGCCAGGGCGAAGTCGGCGTCGCCTGTTCGATGGCCGCCGCCGCGCTCGCCGCCGTCATGGGCGGCACGCCCGCGCAAGTCGAAAACGCCGCGGAAATCGGCATGGAACACAACCTCGGCATGACGTGCGACCCCGTTGGCGGCCTCGTGCAGATTCCGTGCATCGAGCGCAATGCGATGGGCGCGATCAAGGCGATCAACGCCGCGCGCATGGCGATGAAGGGCGACGGCAAGCATTACGTGTCGCTCGATTCGGTCATCAAGACGATGCGCGAAACCGGCGCGGACATGAAGACGAAATACAAGGAGACGTCGCGCGGTGGCCTCGCCGTGAACGTCATCGAATGCTGAATTCAGGACCCCACGAAGGAAGAGAAACACCATGAGCCGCTATTCCATCTTCAGCCTCTTACGCAACGGCATGTCGTATCACGAGAACTGGGAGCGCCAGTGGCGAAGTCCCGAGCCGAAGCGCGAGTACGACGTGGTGATCGTCGGCGGTGGCGGTCATGGTCTCGCGACCGCGTATTACCTCGCGAAGGAGCACGGCATCACGAACGTCGCGATTCTCGAGAAGGGCTGGATCGGCGGCGGCAATACCGCGCGCAACACGACCATCGTGCGCTCGAACTATCTGTGGGATGAATCGGCGGCGTTGTACGAAAAAGCGATGAAGCTGTGGGAGGGCCTCTCGCAAGACCTCAACTACAACGTGATGTTCTCGCAGCGCGGGGTGATGAATCTCGCGCATACGCTGCAGGACGTGCGCGATACCGAGCGCCGCGTGAACGCGAACCGTCTCAACGGCGTCGATGCCGAGTTCCTCACGCCGCAGCAGATCAAGGAAATCGAGCCGACGATCAATCTCAACAGCCGCTATCCGGTGCTGGGCGCGTCGATTCAGCGTCGCGGCGGCGTCGCGCGTCACGATGCGGTCGCGTGGGGCTTCGCGCGCGGCGCGGATCGCGCGGGCGTCGACATCATCCAGAACTGCCAGGTCGTGGGCATTCGCCGCGACGGCAGTCAGGTGACGGGCGTCGATACGACGAAGGGCTTCATCAAGGCGAAGAAGGTCGCGGTCGTCACGGCGGGCAACACGACGACGCTCGCCGACATGGCCGGCGTGCGCCTGCCGCTCGAAAGCCATCCGTTGCAGGCGCTCGTGTCGGAGCCGATCAAGCCGGTCGTGAACACGGTCGTGATGTCGAACGCGGTGCATGCGTACATCAGCCAGTCCGACAAGGGCGATCTCGTGATCGGCGCGGGCGTCGATCAATACACGGGCTTCGGTCAGCGCGGCAGCTTTCACATCATCGAAGGCACGCTGGAAGCGATCGTCGAGATGTTCCCCGTGTTCTCGCGCGTGCGGATGAATCGTCAGTGGGGCGGCATCGTCGACGTATCGCCGGATGCGTGCCCGATCATCTCCAAGACCGACGTGAAGGGTCTGTACTTCAACTGCGGATGGGGCACGGGCGGCTTCAAGGCGACGCCGGGTTCGGGCTGGGCCTACGCGCACACGATCGCGAAGGACGAGCCGCATCCGCTGAACGCGCCGTTCTCGCTGGATCGTTTCTATACCGGTCATCTGATCGACGAACACGGCGCGGCTGCCGTGGCCCACTAATCGCATTAGGAGCGAAAAACATGTTGCTGATCGAATGCCCCTGGTGCGGGCCGCGCGCCGAAACCGAATTTTCCTGCGGCGGCGAAGCGGATATCGCGCGCCCGCTCGACACCGAAAAGCTCTCCGACCGCGAGTGGGGCGACTACCTCTTCATGCGCAAGAATCCGCGCGGCGTGCATCGCGAGCAATGGAATCATGCGCAAGGCTGCCGCCGCTGGTTCAAGGTGCAGCGCGATACGGTTTCATATGAAATTCAAGGCTACGAGACGTTCGACCGTCCGCTGGCTGTGATGCATGACAACGGAGGCACGTCGAAATGAGCCAGAAAGACCGACTCGGCATGGGCGGGCGCATCAATCGTGCGATTCCCGTCACCTTCACGTTCAACGGCAAGACGTATCAGGGCTTCGAAGGCGATACGCTCGCGTCCGCGTTGCTCGCGAACGGCGAGCGCTTCGTCGCGCGCAGCTGGAAGTATCACCGTCCGCGCGGGATCATCACGGCGGGCGTCGAAGAGCCGAACGCAATCGTGCAACTCGAAACCGGCGCGTACACCGTCCCGAATGCGCGCGCTACCGAAGTCGAGCTGTATCAAGGGCTCGTCGCGCAGAGCGTGAACGCGAAGCCGAACATCGAAAACGATCGCATGGCGGTCAATCAGAAGATCGCGCGCTTCATTCCCGCAGGCTTCTACTACAAGACGTTCATGTGGCCGCGCAAGTTGTGGCCGAAATACGAGGAAGTGATTCGCGATGCAGCGGGTCTCGGCGAAGCGCCGAAGCAACTCGACGCCGATCGCTACGACAAGTGCTTCGCGCATTGCGACGTGCTCGTGATCGGCGGCGGACCTTCGGGTCTCGCGGCGGCGCATGCGGCGGGTTTGTCGGGCGCGCGCGTGATTCTCGTCGACGATCAGCGCGAACTCGGCGGATCGCTTCTGTCGTGCCGCGCGGAGATCGACGGCAAGCCCGCGCTGCAATGGGTGCAGAAAATCGAAGGCGAACTGCGCAAGATGCCCGATGTGAAGGTTCTTTCGCGCAGCACGGCGTTCGGTTATCAGGATCACAACCTCGTCACGGTCACGCAGCGTCTGACGGAACATCTGCCGGTATCGCGCCGCAGCGGCACGCGCGAACTGATGCGGAAAGTGCGCGCGAAACGCGTCGTGCTCGCGACCGGCGCGCACGAGCGCCCGATCGTTTTCGGCAACAACGATCTGCCGGGCATCATGCTGGCGTCGGCGGTGTCGACGTATCTGCATCGCTATGCGGTGATGCCGGGCCGCAACGCCGTTGTGTTCACCAACAACGACGACGCGTATCAATGCGCGCTCGATCTGAAGGCGGCAGGCGCGGATGTGACCGTCGTCGATCCGCGTCCGGCCGAATCGAAGGGCACGTTGCCCGCGGCCGCGCGACGCTACGGCGTGCGCGTGCTGAACAACGCGGTCATCACGGCTGCGCGCGGCAAGCTGCGGGTTGCATCGGTCGAAGTGGCTTCGTACGACAAAGGCCAGGTCGGTCAGAAGCAGACAGACCTGCCATGCGATCTCGTCGCCATGTCGGGGGGCTGGAGCCCCGTGCTGCATCTCTTCGCGCAATCGGGCGGCAAGGCGCACTGGCACGAAGAGAAAGCGTGCTTCGTGCCGGGCAAGGCGATGCAACTGGAGAGCAGCGTCGGCGCATGCGCGGGCGAGTTCTCGCTGTCGCGCGGCATTCGCCTCGGCGCGGATGCGGGCGCGGAAGCGGCGCGCGCGGCGGGTCATATCGTCGTGAAGCCGGCTGCCGTGCAAGTCGCTGAAATCGTCGAAGCGCCGATGTTGCCGCTGTGGATCGTCGGCAACAAGGAATTGTCGACGCGCGGTCCGAAGCAATTCGTCGACTTCCAGAACGACGTGTCGGCGGCCGACATCTATCTTGCGGCGCGCGAAGGCTTCGAATCGGTCGAGCACGTCAAGCGTTATACGGCGATGGGCTTCGGCACCGATCAGGGCAAGCTCGGCAACATCAACGGCATGGCGATTCTCGCGCAAGCCTTGGGCAAGACGATTCCCGAGACCGGCACGACGACGTTCCGCCCGAATTACACCCCTGTCACTTTCGGCACGTTCGCGGGCCGCGAGCTGGGCGAGTTTCTCGATCCGGTGCGCAAGACCGCGATCCACGAATGGCACGTCGAGAACGGCGCGATGTTCGAGGATGTGGGCAACTGGAAGCGTCCCTGGTACTACCCGAAGGCGGGCGAGGACATGCACGCGGCGGTCGCGCGCGAGTCGCTCGCGGTGCGTCAGAGCGTCGGCATTCTCGATGCATCGACGCTCGGCAAGATCGACATTCAAGGCCCCGATTCGGCGAAGCTCCTGAACTGGATGTACACGAATCCGTGGAGCAAGCTCGAAGTCGGCAAGTGCCGTTACGGGCTGATGCTCGACGAGAACGGCATGATCTTCGACGATGGCGTCACGGTGCGTCTCGGCGAACAGCATTACATGATGACGACGACCACCGGCGGCGCGGCGCGCGTGCTGACGTGGCTCGAACGCTGGCTGCAGACCGAATGGCCCGACATGCGCGTGCGTCTCGCATCGGTGACGGATCACTGGGCGACGTTCGCGGTCGTCGGACCGAACAGCCGCAAGGTGCTGCAGAAAGTGTGTCACGACATCGACTTCGCGAACGCGGCGTTCCCGTTCATGAGCTATCGCGATGGCACGGTGGCGGGCGCATCGGCGCGCGTGATGCGGATCAGTTTCTCGGGCGAGCTCGCGTATGAAGTGAACGTGCCCGCGAATGTCGGACGCGCGGTGTGGGAAGCGCTGATGCTCGCGGGCGCTGAATTCGACATTACGCCGTACGGCACGGAAACGATGCACGTGCTGCGCGCGGAGAAGGGCTACATCATCGTCGGACAGGATACGGACGGCTCGATGACGCCTTACGACCTCGGCATGGGCGGGCTTGTCGCGAAGTCGAAGGACTTCATCGGCAAGCGCTCGCTCACGCGTTCGGACACTGCAAAACAAGGGCGAAAGCAGTTCGTCGGCCTGCTCACCGACGATCCTTCGTTCGTGCTGCCGGAAGGCGCGCAGATCGTCGCGGGACCGTTTCAGGGCGATACCGCGCCGATGCTCGGACACGTCACGTCGAGCTATTACAGCCCTATTTTGAAGCGCTCGATTGCGTTGGCCGTCGTGAAGGGCGGTCTGGAGAAGATCGGCGAATCGGTCATGATTCCGCTCGCGAACGGCAAGCGGGTCAACGCAAAAATCACCAGTTCGGTGTTCTACGACAGCGAAGGAGCACGTCAGCATGTTGAATGAGATCAAAGGTTCCTCGACGGTCGTCGATCGCGCAATCAGCGGACAGGGTGTGTGGCAGGAGTCTCCGCTCGTCGGCGCGGATGCATTGATGAAGACGCATCAGTCGGGCTCGCCGAAAGCGTTTCGTCTGGCCGAGCGGCCGTTCCTCGAACTCGTGAACGTGCGTGGCGATACGCGCGATCCGGCGTTCGCGAAGGCGGTGCAGAGCGTGATCGGCTGCACGCCGCCCGAGAAGGCGAACACTATTGCGCGCGGCAACGGTTATACGATGCTGTGGCTCGGTCCCGATGAATGGCTCGTGCATTCGGATACGGCGCACGATGCATCGCGTCCCGCGCCGCTCGAAGCGAAACTGCGCGACGCGTTCGTCGGACAGTTCTCGGCGGCGGTGGATATCGGCAGCGGTTATACGGTGCTCGAAATCGACGGACCGAAGACGCGTGAGGTGCTTTCGCGCGGTTGTCCGCTCGATCTGCATCCGAAGGTTTTCGGCGAAGGACAATGCGCGCAGAGCCATTACTTCAAGGCATCGCTTACGCTCGTGCCGCTGGGCGGCGATCGCTTCGAGATAATCGTGCGCCGCAGCTTCGCCGATTACTTCGTGAAGATGATGCTCGACGCCGCCGCGCCGTTGCTCTCATGAAGCCGTTCGAACCGCTTGCCGCGGGTGGCCTGGGCTGGCGCGTGATCGTCGATGAGTTGATCGTGGAGACGCGCGTCGGCTTGTATGAGCATGAGCATGAAGGGCCGCAGCCCGTGTGCATCGATGCGAGCCTGCGTTATCGCGGCATGCCGCATGAATCGGACGATGGTCTCATTGATTACGAGGCGTGGTGCAATCGGGTGAGCGCGTTTCTTGAAGGGAAGGCGCATACGCGCTTGCTGGAGACGCTCGCGGTGGAGATCGCCGCGTTGTCGTTCGAAGAGTGGCCGGCGCTGGATGCGCTTACTTTGGTGCTGCACAAGCCGAAGATTCGTGAGGGCACGAAGCGGCTTGGGCTTGAACTCGACTGGCGTCGGGCGGATTTCGATGCTTGGCGGTTGCGCGTCGATGCGTGGGATGCGGCTGTAGTCCGGCGATGAACGCGTCGCGTGATTCGGCTGCGCAGCTCTCCGAACGTGCATGCAAGAAGCATGATGCGGATGCGGCGCTTAAGCTGCTGGATCGAAGTATCGCGCTGAAGCATCGGCGGATTGCGTTGATTCGGTATCTGCATGCGCAGTATCTCGATGCGCCGTTAGAGGCCAGGCATCATGAGTATGTGAGGGTCGTGGCGGCGCGGTTGAGCGCGGAGGCGGTGGTTAGGGTGGTGGAGGCGGCTAGGGGGAGGTTTGGGGGGAGTTGAAGCTCCGCGGGGGCGGAGGAATGCGACGATCGAGCCGTGCGCGGAGATAGACCTTGGCGTGCCACATGGCGGCATGGGTGCCGCAGTGGTTCCTCCGCATGCGCGGAGATAGACCCGATTTGTGTCCACACACCTACAACCCCCGTTAGCCCCCTCAGCCCAAGGGGAGCTCCCCCCTCAAACCCCCACCAACCCCCCCTTCGCCCCCACCACCTCCCGCGCCCGTTTCCCCCGCGCCACAAAATAAGCCGTCTCCGCCCGCCCCAACGCAGCAACGCCTCTAATCCGATCCGCAATCTTCTCCGCCAACATGATCGTCGGCGCATTGAGATTCCCGGTCGTGATCTGCGGCATGATCGACGCATCCACGACGCGCAATCCTTCCATCCCATGCACGCGTCCTTCGCCGTCGACGACAGCCATATCGTCATAACCCATCTTGCACGAGCACGAAGGGTGAAAAGCCGTCTCCGCCTTCGCCCTCACGAACGCATCGAGTTCCGCATCGCTTTGCAGATCATCCGACGGATGCAACTCCCGCCCGCGATATCGCGCGAGCGCGGGCTGCCGCATGATCTCGCGCGTAATCCGAATGGCATCGCGAAACTCACGCCAGTCGAGCGGATCGGCCATGTAGTTGAAAAGAATGCTCGGATGCGCGTTCGGATCGCGCGACTTGAGCTTCACGCGCCCCCGACTCGGCGAGCGCATCGATCCGACATGCGCCTGGAACCCATGCATCTTTATCGGATTCGAGCCGTTGTAATTGATCGCGACCGGAAGAAAGTGGTACTGGATGTTCGGCCAAAGATCCTCGTCGCGCGTGCGGATGAAGCCGCCCGCTTCGAACTGATTGCTCGCGCCGATGCCCGTCCCGTTCAGCATCCATTCGAGCCCGATCGCCGGCTGATTCCACCACTGCAGCGCCGGATATAAGGACACCGGCTCCTTGCATTCGTACTGCATGTACATCTCGAGATGATCCTGCAAGTTCTCACCGACGCCCGGCAGATCATGCACGACAGGAATCTCCAACTCCTTCAGCCAGTCAGACCGTCCGACGCCCGAGCGCTGCAACAACTGAGGCGATGCAATCGCACCGCTGCACACGAGCACTTCGCGCCGCACATGCGCCGTCACGCGCTGCCCGCCATGCAGATAAGCAACGCCAATAGCACGCTTACCCGAGAACAACACGCGATCCGTGATCGCATGCGTCACGATGGTCAACCCGGCACGATGCTTCGCGCGATCCAGATACCCGCGCGCCGTGCTCGCACGACGTCCCTTCGCGGTCACGGTGCGATCCATCGGACCGAAGCCTTCCTGCTGATAACCGTTGAGATCCTCGGTACGCGGATAACCCGCCTGCACGCCTGCCTCGACCATCGCGGCGAAAAGCGGATTGTTGCCGGGCTTGCTCGTCGTCACATGCACGGGACCATCGCCGCCGTGATACGCATTCGGTCCGATATCGCGCGTCTCCGCTTTGCGGAAATACGGCAGACAGTCGAGATAACTCCAGTTCTCGAGACCGGGCATCGACGCCCAGTTGTCGTAATCGAGCGCATTGCCGCGGATATAACACATGCCGTTGATCAGCGACGATCCGCCCAGCCCCTTGCCGCGCCCGCACTCCATCCGACGGTTGTTCATATGCGGCTCGGGCTCGGTTTCATAGGCCCAGTTGTATCGCCGCCCTTGCAGCGGATAAGCCAGCGCCGCAGGCATCTGCGTGCGAAAGTCGAAGCGATAATCCGGCCCGCCCGCTTCGAGCAGCAGCACCGTCACGTCTTCGTCTTCCGTGAGACGCGACGCGAGCACGTTGCCCGCCGATCCCGCACCGACGATGATGTAATCGTATTCGTTCGCGCTCATCGCACATGCTCCTTAAAACACAGGCTGATAGGGACCGAGCTCGACCTGCACGGACTTTATGCGCGTAAAGGCGCTCAGCGTGACGATGCCGTTTTCGCGCCCGACGCCCGATTGCTTGTATCCGCCTACGGGCATTTCCGCCGGCGACTCTCCCCACGTATTGATCCAGCAGATGCCCGCTTCGAGCCGATGAATCACGCGATGCGCGCGCGACAGGTTCTCCGTCACGACGCCCGCCGCGAGGCCGTAGTCGGTATCGTTGGCGCGCGCGATGACTTCGTCTTCATCATCGAACGCGAGGATGCTCATCACAGGCCCGAAAATTTCTTCGCGCACGATGCGCATGTCGTCGCGGCAATCGGCGAACACGGTCGGCTCGACGTACTGGCCGCGCGCGAATGCGCCGTCGGTCATGCGCCCACCGCCCGCGACGAGCCGCGCGCCTTCGCGCTTGCCGCTCTCGATATACGTCAGCACCTTCTGCAACTGCGCGGCGCTCGCGAGCGGCCCGAAATTCGTCCGCGGATCATCGGGCGCGCCGATGCGAATGCGCTTCACGCGCTCCATCACGAGCGCTTCGAACTTGCCGATGACACCGCGTTCGACGAACACGCGCGTGCCGTTCGTGCATACCTGTCCGGAACTGAAGAAGTTCGCGCTCATTGCGATATCGGCGGCGCGTTCGAGGTTGGCGTCGTCGAATACGATGAGCGGCGACTTGCCGCCGAGTTCCATCGTCACTTCCTTGAGCGTCGATCCGCCCGCGCGCGCCATCACTTTTTTGCCGGTTTCGACGCCGCCCGTGAACGATATCTTCTCGATGCCCGCATGTTCCGCGAGCATCGCGCCTACGCGTCCGTCGCCATGCACGACATTGAAGACGCCCGCGGGCACGCCCGCTTCCGTATAGATTTCCGCGAGCTTCGACGCAGTCAGCGGCGTGATTTCGCTCGGCTTGAAGATCATCGCGTTGCCCGCCGCGAGCGCGGGCGCGGATTTCCAGCACGCGATCTGAATCGGATAATTCCACGCGCCGATGCCCGCGCACACGCCGATCGGTTCGCGCCGCGTATAAACGAACGACGATTCGCGCAGCGGAATCTGCTCGCCTTCGATGGCCGTCGCGAGCCCCGCGTAATACTCGATGACATCCGCGCCCGTGACGATATCGACGGCGCGCGTCTCCGCGATCGGCTTGCCGGTATCGCGTGTTTCGATCGCGGCGAGTTCGTCGTTGCGCGCGCGCAGCAGATCGACCGCGCGGCGCAGGATGCGCGAGCGCTGCATCGCGGTCATCGCGGCCCATTCGCGCTGGCCTTCGCGCGCCGATTTCACCGCGCGATCGATATCCGCCTGCGACGCCCGCTGCACGCGCGCGAGCGTTTCGCCGGTCGCGGGATCGAGCGTGTCGAAGGTTTCGCCGCTTGTCGCATCGACGTATTCGCCGCCGATATAAAGCCGTTGCTCTCCGAATGCGGACATGTCGCGCTCCTTTCCTTGAATGTGATTAATCAGCCGTGCGCTTCCAGCACGAGGTCGATGTATTCGTAAGCGAGCCGCAGCGCGCCCTTCGTGTCGAACGGCTCGCCGGCCAGCGCGCCGCGCAGCCACAGGCCGTCGATCAGCGCGGCGAGGCCGCTTGCGGCGCGGCGCGCGGCGGGCTTCGTCAAGGCACGCGCGAAATCCGCGCACAGGTTCGAATGCAGACGCCGCGTGTTCACGCGCTGCAGCCGGCGCAATTCCGGCTTGTGCATGCTTTCCGACCAGAACGCGAGCCAGGTTTTCATGACGGGCCCGTTCACCTGTTCGACATCGAAATTCGCCGCGACGACCGCGCGCAGTTTCGATCGCGGATCGGGCTTCGCGGCTTTGCGGCGGCGCGACGTGCCTTGCCATAGCGAGCGCAGCACATGGCGCATCGTGGCTTCGAGCAGACCATCCTTGTCGCCGAAGTAATGGCTGACGATGCCCGTCGACGTGCTCGCGCGCTGCGCGACCGAAGCGAGCGTCGCGCCGGAAAGTCCCGATTGGTCGATGGTATGCAACGTGGCGTCGATGAGTTGCGCGCGGCGGATATCGCGCATTCCGAGCTTGGGCATGGTCTTTTCGTGACTGACGATGTGCGCCGATACTATTTTTTTTATTTTGAACGGTCAATCAATAAAAACCGGGTGGAAAGGATTTCTGCGCGCGATGTCGGTTTCAGTCAAACGTGCGTCGCATTGAGTGCGAGTCGCGGCGTCGCGAGAGCGCTACCCTCGTTGCACGGGCGCGGTCATCGGTCGGATGGTTCGCGCATGCCGTCCACGAAACAAGGAGACGATCAATGAGCAGCAATCGCGGCGTCGTGTATCTGGGGCAGGGCAAGGTCGAAGTGCAATCCATCGACTATCCGAAGATGGTCGATCCACGCGGGCGGGACATCGGCCACGGCGTCATTCTGAGGGTCGTCAGCACGAACATTTGCGGCTCGGATCAGCACATGGTGCGCGGCCGCACGACAGCGGAAGTCGGCCTCGTGCTCGGCCATGAGATTACGGGCGAAGTGATCGAAGTGGGGCGCGATGTCGAGACGCTTGCCATCGGCGATCTGGTTTCGGTGCCATTCAACGTCGCGTGCGGCCGTTGTCCGACGTGCAAGGCGCAGCATACGGGCGTGTGCCTGAACGTGAATCCGTCGCGTGCGGGCGGCGCGTATGGCTATGTCGACATGGGCGGCTGGATCGGCGGTCAGGCGGAATACGTGATGGTGCCGTACGCGGACTTCAATCTGCTGAAGTTTCCCGACAAAGCGCAGGCGATGTCCAAGATCCGCGATCTGACTTGCCTCTCCGACATTCTTCCGACGGGTTACCACGGCGCGGTGATGGCGGGCGTGGGGCCGGGCTCGACGGTGTATATCGCGGGCGCGGGGCCGGTCGGGATGGCGGCGGCTGCGTCGGCGCGCTTGCTGGGCGCGGCTTGCACGATCGTCGGCGACATGAACGAGGAGCGTCTTGCTCATGCGCGCGCGATGGGCTTCGAGACGATCAACCTGTCGAAGGATGCGACGCTCGGCGAGCAGATCGAG
The DNA here is from genome assembly GCF_023631205.1 of Caballeronia sp. NCF2. NCBI lineage: Bacteria > Pseudomonadati > Pseudomonadota > Betaproteobacteria > Burkholderiales > Burkholderiaceae > Caballeronia > Caballeronia sp. NCF2. The sequence goes on from NZ_JALQDN010000057.1 coordinate 87,073, forward strand.
CAGATTCTCGGCAAGCCGGAAGTGGATTGCGCGGTCGATTGCGTGGGTTTCGAAGCGCACGGTCACGGCAGCGATGCCGGTCACGAAGCGCCCGCGACGGTGCTCAATTCGCTGATGGAGATTACGAAGGCGGCGGGCGCGATCGGGATTCCGGGTCTTTACGTGACTGACGATCCCGGTGCGGTCGATGCTGCGGCGAGGAAGGGGAGTTTGAGCATTCGCTTCGGGCTGGGCTGGGCGAAGTCGCATTCGTTCCATACGGGGCAGACGCCGGTCATGAAGTACAACCGCAATCTGATGCAGGCGATTTTGTGGGATCGGTTGCCGATTGCCGATATCGTCAATGTGACGGTGGTTTCGCTCGATGAAGCGCCGGATGGGTATCGGAAGTTTGATGGCGGAGCGCCGAGGAAGTTTGTTATCGATCCGCATGGGTTGTTGAAGGCGGCTTGAGCCTTTGTTTTTGCCCCCGGCGGGTTGGGGGCCTTCGGTTTTCTTGTTGTTGCCGGATCCCGTGATCGCGTCGGTCTATTGGCACGGCCCCCGTGCGGGGCGGCGCCTACTTTCTTTGCCGCTGCAAAGCTGGGTTTGGCGTTTCGTTTCTTTTCGCCGGATCCCGTTTTCGTGGCGGTCTATTAGCGTTGCCCCTGTGCGGGGCGGCACTCACTTTCTTTGCTGCTGCAAAGAAAGTAAGCAAAGAAAGCAGCTTTTCAGGCCCGCGGTCACACGCAATTTGGGTAGTCCTCTCGTCACAGGCGGCACTCGCCTAAAGAGTGCCCTCAAACACCTAATCGGGCTTGGATCGCGCACGGTCCGCCGCCCGAAAACGCTGAGGACACTGGTTCAGCACGAAAGAGCTTCGGCACAGCGCTACGCGCTGCCGCC
>NZ_JALQDN010000058.1:0-51951 GCF_023631205.1 Caballeronia sp. NCF2
AAACAGAGCCAATCACACATCAAAAACACGACATCTGTATTTAGCCGGTGGTACGACATTTCAATTTTGCTTTGACAATTGATGCCGAGGCTCAATTCAAATGTCGTACTTGGAATTGCGACAGCTAGCGAATCGTCTATCCGTACGTGCCGCGGGGCGCCCGGTCGAACCCGACCGTGCGCGCTTCGGACGGCATTGGCAACGGCCGCGTTCAATGTTCGCTCTTGGCCGACTCCTTGCTGCGTTCCGCCGACTTTGCCCCGTTCTTCTTGCTCGCTGGACCGGACTTGTTTTGTTTCGGCTTCGCTTCGCCCTCGACCTTGGCGAACGTGATCGCGTCCTTGTCCTTGTCGTAGCTCACGTCTACCGTGTCGCCCGGAGCGAGCTTGCCGCCGAGAATCTCCTTCGCGAGCCGGGTCTCCAGTTGCTGGCGGATCTGGCGTTTCAGTTCGCGTGCGCCGAATTCGGGCCGATAACCCACATCGGCAAGATGATCGATGACCGAGTCCTGCACCCTGAGCTTGATGTCCTGAGCCGCCGCCGTGCGCGCGACGCGGTCCAGCTGTATCTGCACGATCGAGCGGATGTTCTCGCGCGAAAGCCCGTGGAACACGATGATTTCGTCGATGCGATTCAGGAACTCGGGGCGAAAGTGGCCTTTCAGCACGTCCATGAGCTTCTCGCGCATGGCTGCCTCGGTGTCGCGGTCCTTCTCGGTTCTCTCGAGGTTGTCCATGATGATGGACGCGCCAAGATTGCTGGTCGAGATGATGACGGTGTTGCTGAAGTCGACGACGCGGCCCTTGCCATCGGTGAGGCGGCCATCGTCGAATACTTGCAGCAGCACATTGTTCACATCGGGATGCGCCTTCTCGATTTCGTCGAGCAAGATCACGCAGTAGGGACGGCGGCGCACGCGTTCGGTCAGCTGTCCCCCTTCGTCATAGCCGACGTATCCCGGCGGCGCGCCGATCAGCCGCGCGACTGCGTGGCGCTCCATGTACTCGGACATGTCGATGCGGATCACCGCCTGCTCGTCACCGAACACGGTCTCCGCTAGCGCCTTCGCAAGCTCGGTCTTGCCGACGCCCGTCGGTCCCAGGAACAGGAACGTCGCGATGGGCCGGTGCGCTTGCCCCATGCCCGCGCGTGACAGCCGCACCGCATCGCTCACCGCGACCACGGCTTCGTCCTGACCGATCACGCGTTCGCGCAGCTTGCTCTCCATCTCGAGCAGTCTTTCGCGTTCTTCCTGCGTGAGTTCGGTGACGGGAATGCCGGTGAGACGCGAGACCACTTCCGCGACCGCTGCAACCGTCACTTCGAGCGTCTCCGATCCGGTCTTGCGCTGCCATGCCTCGGTCAGGTCGTCGAGCTTCGTCTGCTTCTCGTTGATGCGTTCCTCGAAGTTCTTCGCTTCATCGAAACGCTTGCGCGACGAGGCATAGGCCTGCTCGCGCTTCGACTGGGCGATTTCCGCTTCCAGCTCCTGCATTTCGGGCGGGCGCGACTTCGAGCCGATTCGCACGCGCGCCGCAGCCTGATCGATGAGATCGATAGCCTTGTCGGGCAAATAACGCGATGTGATGTAGCGGTCCGACAACTCCGCTGCTGCGACGAACGCTTCATCGGCGAAAGTGACCTGATGGTGCGCTTCGAGTTTGTCGCGCAAGCCGCGCAAAATGACGATGGTTTGCTCGACCGTCGGCTCCGGCACGAGCACCGGCTGAAAGCGCCGCTCGAGCGCCGCATCCTTCTCGATGTGCTTCTGGTATTCGTTGAGTGTCGTCGCGCCGATCAAACTCAGCTCGCCGCGCGCGAGCGCCGGCTTCAGCACGTTCGCGATGTCGAGTCCGCCCTCGCCGCCGCCCTGACCCGCGCCGACTATCGTGTGCAACTCGTCGATGAACACGATGAGTTCATCCTGCTTCGAAGTGATCTCGTCGATCACCTGCTTTGCGCGCTCTTCGAATTCGCCGCGATACTTCGCGCCCGCGACCATCGAATTGATGTTGATCTCGATGAGCCGCTTGTTGCGCAAGTCTTCGGGCACGTCGTCGTTCACGATGCGCTGTGCCAGCCCTTCGACGATCGCAGTCTTGCCCACACCCGGCTCGCCGATCAACACAGGATTATTCTTCTTGCGCCTCGCGAGCACCTCGATGGTACTTTCGATTTCTTGTGCGCGTCCGAGCACCGGGTCGAGTTTGCCTGCGCGCGCCATCGCGGTGAGATCGCGGCCGAACTTGTCGAGCGTCGGCGTGCCGGTCGGCGTATCGACGCGGCCGTCTTCCGCACCCTTGCCCACGACCTTCACCACTTTCTGGCGAAGCGCCTCGGGCGTGACGCCGTACTTTCGGAGGAGCCCCCCGGCGATGCTGTCGGTCACGGACGCAAGCCCTATCAGCACATGCTCGGGACCGACATAGGAATGGCCGAGTTCTCGCGAGGCCTGGAACGCGTACTGAAAAGCCTTCTTCAAGCGCGGCGAAATCGTCATCTTTTCGACCGGCGTATCGGGCGCGGCTTTGCCCTTTTGCGCGTGCTCGTCGATATAGCGGCGGATGTCGTCGGCAGAAAGCTTCAACTCCTTGAAGAGCGCCTGCACGACGTCCATGTCGGCCAGCACGTAAAGCACCTGCTCGGTGTCGAGTTCCGTCTTCTGCAATTCGTGCGCCTTTTCGGCGGCGCGTTGCAGAAGTTCCATCGTCTGCTCGCTGAAGGCATCGGTCACGTCGACGGACTCGCGCGGCACCGAAGCGACGATATCGTCCTCGTCTTCCTCGCCAGTGCCGTCCGTGTCACCCATCAGACGCGACAGACCTCCGCCGCCCAGTAAGGAATCGAAAGGATTCAGCATGGTTTGATGCCGCATCAACTGGCGATAGTCGTACTCGCAAATCGACATCGATTTGCGGCGGCCGTTCTGCACGACGGTTACCTGCGCAACCGCCGGACGGGCATGACAAATCTCGCAAAGGGCTGGCATATCAATCGTCTCCGGTTGGGGCGATTCGATACCTATGGCGCACAGCGCTGAGTTCTTTCGAACCGCCGGGTGTCGAGGGGCATCTCCTGACAAGTCTCTTTCGAACGTGTTCCTCCGTGCGGCGTGTCGGCTAATTCGCCGGCCGCGATGAAACGGATGCCTGACTCATCGCTAACGTTCATCGTGAGTGAGCGGTGGTATCGGACAGCATTCGACGTTCCGTTAAATGCCTGCTCTCTTGCACCGATCTTCTTTTCGCGTTGAATCATCGCGACCACGGGCAACGGGTGGCCGGTGGCTCTGCATTGGTGTCCACGCCAGGGGAAGCATCTCCGTGTGCTACGCGATGTGAGCGTTTCGCGAAACGGCTCGTCTCTGTGTCTGATCCGCGGCCCGTCACCAGATCGGTGCGCTTCGTCGTCCTGGACAGGTGCTCATGACGAGGCATCACCGATGCAGACTATGCGTGCGCGTCAACTGACCGAATGGCGACCCTTCCGGCTCGTGAACCTAGCCGCTGTTGCAACATCTGCAGCCAAGTGCAAGTTCTCCGCGATTACGCGATTACACGTCGCGCGCCACGCATCGATTAGATAGCCGTACCAATCGCACCGAATCTCGATGCTCATCCGCGAGCCGACTCTGTCGACATGAATCGGGCACGCCGATAGCTGCCGATTTCATCACGCACCGTCACGAATAATGCGCGGCGTTGGCACTCACTGTTTAGGATGGCGATAGATTGTCCGGATTCAACCAGCAATAGCAGAAGCTGTCTGCAAGGTGCCGGTCTGCATGAGAGGGGACGTCCCGCAGGGATGGGTGCGAGCGTCGCGAGCATGTCTGAGCACTCGCGTTGCACGAATCCGCAGGCGGGCCGCACTGGAGAACCAACCTATGCGAATCGCACAAATCGCACCGTTGCACGAAGCGGTTCCCCCGAAGTTATACGGCGGCACTGAGCGCGTGGTGTCGTATCTGACAGATGCACTCGTCGACCTCGGCCACGATGTGACCTTGTTCGCAAGCGGCGATTCGCAGACCCGCGCGAGGCTCGAACCAGCCTGGCCGCGCGCGCTGCGGCTCGATCCGGGCATCCGCGATTCGCTTGCCCCGCACATGCTGCTGCTCGAAACCGTTCGCCGCCGCGCGCATGAGTTCGACGTCTTGCACTTCCATCTCGAGTACCTGCCGTTCCCGCTGTTCTCTCAAAGCGATACGCCGTTCGTCACGACGCTGCACGGCCGTCTCGATCTGCCCGAGCTGCGCGCGATCTTCGCGACGTTCACGCACGCGAACATCATCTCGATCTCGGACGACCAGCGTAGCCCCTTGCCGCGCGCAAACTGGCTGAAGACGGTGTATCACGGCTTGCCGGACGGCCTGCTCACGCCGCAGCCGCACAAGAAGCCGGAATATCTGGCGTTCCTCGGCCGCATCAGCCCGCAAAAGCGTGCCGATCTCGCCATCGAAATCGCGGCGCGAAGCGGCTTGCCGCTGAAGATTGCGGCGAAGGTCGACAAGGCTGATGAGAAGTATTTCGCGTCGACGATTGAGCCGCTGCTTTCGCAGGCGCACGTCGAATTCATCGGTGAAATCAGCGAAACGCGGAAGCCGGATTTTCTGTCGGGTGCGAAGGCGCTACTGTTTCCGATCGACTGGAACGAGCCGTTCGGCCTGGTGATGATCGAATCGATGGCGTGCGGGACGCCGGTGATTGCGTTCAAGCGCGGAGCGGTGCCCGAGGTGATCGATCATGGCGTGACCGGTTTCATCTGCGAAGACGTGCAAGACGCGGTCGGCGCACTGCATCGGATCGACGAGCTGTCGCGCGCCCGCGTCCGCGCGCAATTCGAGCGCCGCTTCAGCGCCAGCAGGATGGCGCAGAATTATGTCGATGCCTATACGTCGATGCTGCACGCCGCCAAGCGCCCCGTGCCGCGTTGGGAATCGCCGAGGTGCGCGATGGACGGAAGACGGAACCATTGGAATGCCGACCGTAAGCGAAGCGACGCACTGACTTGCGAAACCATCGACGACAACGAGCCTGTGCCGCAACGAAAGTTTCAACGCGCTCGCTTCGGCGGTCCGAACATCGGCAGCGACAATCCTTGGACCTTCGCCCTTGCCATTCTGCGAGGCCTAGGCAGCTTGGCCACCCTAGGCTGGGCTTTGGGCACGGTTGTAGCCGTGGCCGTCACGAAGCTGCGCACGCGCGGTGATCACGCGCTTCGTCTGGAGTCGTCAGCGCTCCGATGACTGATTGCCGGCGTGTTCCCTGCAGTTCAGCCAACGTGGACTGCCGCGTTGAAGATCAGCGCCATCACCAGGCCAACCACAGCCACGATGGATTGAACCACCGAGATCGTTTTGGTGGCTTCGCCCATCGTCATGCCGAACGATTCCTTCACCATCCAGAAGCCGGCGTGGTTCGCATAGTTGAAGAACAGCGAACCGCAGCCGATGGACAAGGCCAGCAAAGGCAGGTTAAGGCTCGGATCGGCGCCGGCCAGCGGAGCCAGCAGACCCGCCGCGCCGACGATTCCCACCGTCGCCGATCCGGTAGACACGGACAGCAACATCGCGATCAGCCATCCGAGGATCAGCGGGGGAAAAGCGAAGTGCTGCGTCAGATGCACGATCGCCTCACCCACCTTCGCACTGGTCAGCATTTCCTGAAACGCGCCGCCGCCGGCGATGATCATGATGATGGAAGCAATCGGCTTGAGGCTGTTGCCGAGCGCGTGACGCAGCTTTTCGGCATCGCCGCCCCGGGCGAGGACCAGCGCCGCAACTGCGAAAAGTACGCCCAGCAGCATGGCTATCAGCGGATTGCCGAGGAAGCTGGCAACGTGCAGCATCGGTGCGTTCTTCGGCAACACCATCTCCGCCACCGCATGAACCAGCATCAGGATGGCGGGCAACAGGGCCGCCAGCACGCCGAGACCGACCCCCGCGCGGTGGCCATTGTCGGACTGTTCGACGACGGTGAACTGGTCCAGCAAGGCCTGATCGGGCCTGGTGCTCATGCGCGGCGAGATGAACGCGCCATAGAGCGGGCCGCCCAGAATCATCGCGGGAATGGCCGCCAGAAAGCCGTACAGCATGGTCGGCCCCACCGAAGTCTTGAGCGTGGCGATAGCCGTCAAAGGACCCGGATGGGGCGGCACCATGCCGTGCATCGCGGCAAGAGCCGAAATCACGGGCACGCCGACGTACACATAGGCCGAGCCCTTGAACCGGGCATGGCTTTCCAGCTTGCGCGCTACGCTGAAGATCAAGGGAAGCATGACGACCAGCCCCACTTCGAAGAACATCGGAATGCCGACCACGAAAGCCACGAGGGTCATCGCCCAGGGAATCATACGGTCGGAGGCGCGCCTCAGAATGGCCTCGGCAATCTGCTCGGTAATGCCCGCATCCGCGAGGATTTTGCCGAGCATCGCACCCAGCGCGATGACGACGCCCACCGCGCCCAACGTCTTGCCCGCGCCGTTGGTCAGATGCTTGACGATGCTTCCCGGCTCCATGCCGGTTGCGAACCCTACGCCGATTGAAACGACGAGCAAAGCGAGAAGCGGATGCATCTTGATGCGCGACACGATGAGCGCGACAAGCAGCACCACGCTGATCAGCGCGGTCAGCAACAAATCGATATCTAGACTGGTCATGGAATGAATCTTAGGTTTGGAATGGTTTGCCGAGCGTGCTCGTCAATCGATCGTGCTCGGAAAGGGAAGCATGGTCGCGTCGGCTTCAGGCGAACGGCCCTGAACCGGTTGCGCATGCCGTCTCCCAATCGCGGTTCTTTGGCTAGCGGATCTCCGCCTGATAGATGAATTCGCTGGCGGGTCCGCGCGAACGGCGCCACTCGAGCGGCTGCCGATCGTAGCCGCAGGCGAGACGCTCGATGACCACGGCAGGCGTCCCCGGCTCGATGTTCAAAAGCTTCGCGTGTCGCGAGCCGATGGCTTCGACGGTAAGGGTTTCCGTGGCGGATGCCACGATCTGATTGCACTGCGTCTCGTAGACCGGGTAAAGGAGGTCGCCGATCTCGCCCACGTCCATCTTCGCAAACGCCGCAAAACGTGCGTAGGGCAACCAGATCTCTTCGGCGAGCATCGGAACGCCGTCGATCAGCCGCACGCGCGACATCTGGATCACGCGCGCCGTGCTCGATATCTGCAGTCTCGCGGCTACCGCCGATGGCGCATCGACCACGTCCCGGCGCAGTATGCGACTCTCCGGAATGCGCCGTTCGCCTTGCCGTGTTTGAAAGCGGAAGAAGCGAAACAGGGAGCCGTCGAAGTTCGCGCGCCGTACGAAGGTCCCTCTTCCCTGAAAGCGCTCGAGCATGCCTTCCGCGACGAGCAGATCGACGGCCTTTCGCACTGTGCCGACAGCAAGGCCGTAGCTTTGAGAAAGCGCCTGCTCGGTCGGGATCGCTTCGCCCGGGCGCCATTCACGAGCCGCGATCAGGGCAACCATTTCATCCCGCAGGCGCTGATAACGGGGTAAGCGGCCATCGGCCTGCATGATCGTCTCCATCGAATTCATATATATGATTACATGTTTTCTCTCCGAATGGATCGGGGATAACCCTGCCGGATCATGACGCGACCGTCGCCCGTCGGCTTGAAAGACGCGAGGTTTGGCGTAGTGATGCTCGCGGTCAAGGTGTGGGCGGCGTGCCCTCGCCCGCCTGATTCGCCAGTCCCGCGCGCTTCACATCGAACGCGAGCCGCTTGTTCTCCGCGTCGTAGTGGCACTTCACTTGTGCGCCCTCGGTAACGTCGCCCTTGAGCATTTCCTTCGCCAACTGGTTTTCGATCGACTGCCTGATCTGCCGACGCAGTTCGCGCGCACCGAACTCGGGACGGTAGCCGACGTCCGCGAGATGATCGACGACGGATTCGTCGAACTCCAGCACGACGTCCTGGCTGTGCGCGAGGCGCTGCACCTGATCGAGCATCAGCCGAACGATCTGGCGCACCTCATCGCGGCCGAGCGAGGAAAACAGAATGATGTCGTCGATCCGGTTTAGGAACTCGGGCCTGAAATGCTGGCGCAGCACGCTCATCACGCCATTCTGAACCGATGCGTCCGCATCGCTCGCGTTGGTCGTGAATCCGAGCGTCGCGCGCTTCTGACCGGCGATCACGTCAGAGCCGAGATTGCTCGTCGCGATGATCAGCGTGTTGCTGAAATCGACCACGCGGCCTTTGCCGTCGGTCAGGCGCCCGTCGTCGAAGACTTGCAGAAGCACGTTGTACACATCGGGATGCGCCTTTTCGATCTCGTCGAGCAGGATCACGCTATAAGGCCGACGCCGCACGCGCTCCGTCAATTGCCCGCCTTCGTCATAGCCGACATAACCCGGCGGCGAGCCGATGAGCCGCGACACCGCGTGACGCTCCATGTACTCGCTCATGTCGACGCGCAGCATGGCGTCTTCATCGCCGAAGACGACTTCCGCCAGCGCTTTCGCAAGCTCCGTCTTGCCCACACCCGTCGGCCCGAGGAACAGGAACACGGCGATCGGCCGGTTGCGGCCCTGCAAGCCGGTACGTGCGCGCCGCACCGCGTCCGACACCGCAACGACCGCTTCTTGCTGCCCGATCACCCGCTTGTGCAGGCGCTCTTCCATCTGCAGCAGACGGGCACGCTCCTCCTCGGTCAGTTGAGTCACGGGAATGCCGGTGATCGTCGCGACGATCTCGGCGACGTGCGCGACCGTCACCGTCGACGTGTTCGTGCCGACGCGCTGCTTCCAGCTATCCGTGGCATCGCCGAGTTGCTTTTCCTTCTGCGCGATCTCGCTGTCCAAAGCATGCGCGCGGTCGAACTGCTTGCGCGATGCCGCATAGTCCTGTTCGCGTCGCAATTGCGCGAGCTCGGACTCCAGTTCGAGGATATCGGCGGGGCGCGATGTGGCCGACAGATTCACGCGCGCCGCGGCCTGATCGACGAGATCGATCGCCTTGTCAGGCAGAAAGCGCCCGGTGATATAGCGATCCGACAGTTCCGCCGCGCCGACGATCGCATCGTCCTGGATCGTGACCTTGTGGTGCGCTTCGAGCCGGTCGCGCAGTCCACGCAGGATATTGATGGTCTGCGCGACGGTCGGCTCCGCGACCAGCACCGGCTGAAAGCGCCGCTCGAGCGCCGCGTCCTTTTCGATGTGCTTCTGATACTCGGCAAGCGTGGTCGCCCCGATCATGTTCAGCTCGCCGCGCGCCATCGCCGGCTTGAACACGTTGGCGATATCCAGTCCGCCTTCGCCGCCGCCCTGCCCCGCGCCGACGATGGTATGCACTTCATCCACGAACAGCAGCAGCTTCTCGCGATTCGCGGTGATTTCATCGACGACCTGCTTCACGCGCTCCTCGAACTCGCCGCGATACTTCGCGCCCGCAACCAGCGAGTTGATGTTCAGCTCGACGAGGCGCTTGTCGCGGAGCGACTCGGGCACATCGCCGTTGACCATGCGCTGCGCGAGCCCTTCGACGACCGCGGTCTTGCCCACACCCGGCTCGCCGATCAGCACCGGATTGTTCTTGCGCCGGCGCGCGAGCACTTCGACCATGGTTTCGATTTCGCGCGCGCGTCCGATCACGGGGTCGAGATGCCCTTCACGTGCGAGCGCGGTGAGATCGCGGCTGAACTTGTCGAGATGCGGCGTGCGTGACGGCGGCCCGTCGCCGCGCGGCGGTCCGCCCGCGCCGACCGTCTGCGCGGTCTGCTGCCTGAGCGCCTGCTGATCGACACCGAGCTTGCCGAGCAATTGGCCCGCGAAGCTGTCGGGTACATCGGCAAGGCCGATCAGCAAATGCTCCGGCGCGACGTAGCTATGCCGCAGCTGACGCGATGCGAGAAAAGCGCGGTCGAGCGCGCTCTTCAGACGAGGCGACACGGCGATCATGCCGTCCGGCGGCGGGCTCGCGCGCTCGCGGCGTTGCGCGTTGGCGTCGATGAAGCCGCGGACTTCGGCCGCATCGATGCCGATGCTCTTGAGAATCGACTCGATGACGGCGTTGTTTGCAAGCTCGTAGAGCAGATGTTCCGTGTCGACCTGCGAGCAGCCGGATTGCACTGCGCGCTCGGCGGCGCGCATCAGCATCTCTTTCGCGCCGTCGCTGAAGTATCGGTCGATGTTCGCGCCTTCGTTTTCGTTGCGCCGCACACCGGCATCGCGCGGTTCTTGCTGTGCGGCACTTTCGGGCGCGGACGCCTCGCCGGGCGCGCCGCCCATGAACAGCGATTCGAGCGGCGAGAGCGCGCGCTGGTGCCGCGTGAGCTGCGCATAGTGAAAATCGCACACGTCGATGACGTGACGGCGGCCGTTGCGCAGCACTGCGAGGCGCACGGTCGCGGGCCGTGCGCCGCATACGTCGCACAAGTGAGCCATATTCGTCTCCTAGGTCGTGGCAGGGCACGCCGCCCCGGAGAGGAATTTGCTGCAACCGTTGTTCCTGCGCCCGGCGGAACGACGATTGCTATTCGCCCGTCTAGTTTTTCGCGAGGAACAGCTCAGCGACGACAGAGCGAAGCCAGCGGTTTCCCGCTTCGTCGTGGTACTTCGCATGCCAATGCTGCCGCACCGCGAACTTCTCTACCGGGAACGGGCAAGAGTGAACCGCAAGGCCATTCACTTTTGCCAAGGTTTCTCCAATGTTTCGCGGCAGCGTCGCGATCAGGTCGGTTGATTTGACAATCGATCCAAGCCCAAGCATTCCCGGAAGCTCCAGCACGACATCACGTTCGATTCCATCGCGCAATAATGCCTGTTCGAGTAACTGCGCACCCGTGCCTGCGGCGATGATGACGTGCCCTTCGCTGCGGTATTGCTTCAGTGTCAGCTTCGCGCGGACGCGCGGATGGTCCGGGTTGGCGAGACACACCCAATCCTGCATATAGAGCTGTTGCTGATACATTCCGCCGCCGAGCCACGGAACATGACCGATCGCCAGATCGGCCTCGCCAGATTCGAGCGCGCGCTCGGTGTTGCCGTCGATCCGCGCCGCCTCCAGACGGATGCCCGGTGCCTTGGCGCGCACATAGGCCAGCATCCGCGGAAGCAAGGTGATATGACTCGCGTCGGTCATGCAGATGCGAAACCGTCGCTTCGCCGTGACCGGATCGAAAGAAATCTCCCACGACGAGAATCTGCGAAGCGACTCGAGGATTTCCCTGCACGGACCGATCAGCGCATCCGCCTGAGGCGTGGGTGTCATGCCGCCTGGCGTGCGAATGAAAAGGGGATCCTGCAGATGTTCGCGCAAGCGCGCGAGCCAGATGCTAACGGTCGGTTGGGCCTGTCCAAGCTGCTCCGCTGCACGCGTGACGCTGCGAACGTCATAGAGAAGATCGAAGAGCTGAAGCAGCTTGAGGTCGGGCAGATCGGGCGTGGTCATGCATCCATTGTAGAACGCAATGTCGCTCTTGTGACCATTGCATCAGAGATGACGCACACCGGACCTGACTTTGTTTGTCACGCTGCCGCGGACACCGCCGCGCGCAGACCAAGGGAATAGCTTTCGATACCGAACCCGCATATCTGCCCCTTGACGATTTCCGCGAACACCGAATGATGACGGAAAGCCTCGCGTGCATGGATGTTCGACATATGAATCTCCACGACGGGCACGGTCAGAATGGCGAGTGCATCGCGGATGCCGTAACTGTAATGCGTCCATGCGCCCGCATTGACGAGCACGCCATCGACCTTGTCGGCAAACGCCTGATGGATGCGTTCGCACATGTCGCCCTCGCTGTTGCTCTGATAGCTTTCGACCGTTACGCCGAGTTGATTCGCGAGCGCCTGCAATTTCTCATCGATGTCGGCGAGCGTGGCCGTGCCGTACTGAACGGGATCTCGCTTGCCGAACATGTTGTGGTTGACGCCATGCAGCATAAGAAACGTTTTCATTCTTTCGTCCGAGTCTAATTGCAGACCGTTAATGTTCATTCCACCGATGTCTTCTCGACCGCTGCGCCTCTTTTCGCCGGATCAATCGAGCGGAACGGTCAGCCGCTCGATGAGCGCGCGCGTTTCTGGACGCACGCCCCGCCACCACGCGAACGCCTCCGCAGCCTGCTCGACCAGCATGCCCACGCCGTCAGCGATACTTTCCACCCCTGCATCGCGCGCCAGCCGCAAGAAAGGCGTGAGCCCCTTCCCGTAAGCGAGTTCATAGGCGCTTCCGCCGGCGCTGAAGACACTCGCTGGCACCGGCGGCAGTTGCCCGGTCAGGCTCGCGGATGTCGCGTTGATGACGAGGTCGAAGCGCCCCAGTGCCGCCAGGTCCGCATACCCGCACGCGGTGAGCGATCCGCCAGCAGTGTTCGATCGGGCGACCTGTTCGACAAGCGCACGCGCCTTGTCCACATGCCGGTTGGCGACGACGAGCTCGGCAGGCCGTGCCGCGACGAACGGCAGCAGCGCGCCGCGCGCAGCGCCGCCCGCGCCGAGGATCAGCACGCGCTTGCCGACCATCGGCTGATGCAGGTTGACTTCGATGTCGCGCCCGAGTCCGACGCCATCGAAGTTTTCGGCGATGATTCGGCCGCCCTCGAACTTCATCGCGTTGACCGCGCCCGAGAGCTCCGCTCGTTCGCTGCGCTCATCGGACATGGCGAATGCAGCGAGTTTGAACGGCGCGGTCACGTTCATGCCGCGGCCGCCCGCTGCAATGAAGCGCTTGACGCTATCGGAGAAGCCGCTGGCAGGTTCCACAGGCCCTTCGATGGCCTCATAGCTCATGTCCTGGCCGGTCTCTTGCGCGAAGAAGCCGTGGATGAACGGCGACTTCGTGTGCCCGATCGGATTGCCGATGACCGCGTATCGATCGCTCATCATGCCCCCGGCTTCGAGAACAGCACGCCGTCGGTCTGCATCGCATCGATCTCGGCCGCGCTGAAGCCCAGCGACCGCGCGACTTCCTCGTTGTGTTGCCCGAGATCGGGGCCGACCTCGCGAATCGACGTATCGCAGTCCGAGAAGCGAAACGGCAGGTTCGGCAGACGCAGCGTGCCCAGACGCGGATGCTCCTGTTCGATCACCATGCCGCGCGCGACGATCTGCGGATCGGCCACGACCTCGTCGATGCGTTGCACCTTCGCGCAGGGCACATCGACGCTGTCCAGCAGCGCGAGCACATCGGCGACGTTGCGTGCAGCGACCCACGGCTTCACGACCGCGAGAATGGCCTCGCGGTTCGCATTGCGCCCGTTCAGGCTGTGCAGGCGCGCATCGGTCGCGAAGCCCGCGGGGCCGCCATTTTGCTCGACGGCCGCGGCGAAGCGCTTCCACGATTCGTCGACCTGCGCGGCGATGACCAGGTCGCCATCGTTTGCGCGGAACACGCCGTATAAAGTCGATGTCGGCATGTCATGACCGGTCTGCTCGGGGACCACGCCCTGCATCGTGTAGCACTGGACGGCATATTCGTGCATCGAGAACAGCGTATCGTACAGCGCCATGTCGATATGCTGGCCGCGTCCGCTCTTCACGCGGCCGAGCAAGGCAGCGTTGATCGCGGCCACCGCATGAATGCCGGTGTACATGTCGCCGAGCGAAATCCGCATGAGCGGCGGCGGCTCGCCCGGGTTGCCGATCATCTGCATGATGCCGCTCTTCGCTTCCGCGATCAGCCCAAAGCCTGCGCGATGCGCGTCCGGACCCGTGTGACCATACGCCGAGATCGAGCAATAGACGAGACCCGGATTGCGCTCGGAGAGCGCGGCATAGCCGAGGCCGAGCTTATCCAGCGCACCGGGGCGATAGTTCTCGAAGAACACATCCGCCGAATCGCACAGGCGCTGCATGAACGCCTTGCCCCGCGGATCTTTCATGTCGACGCTCACGCCGCGCTTGCCCATGTTCAACTGGAGGAAGTAGGCGCTTTGCTGGTCGTCGAGGATCGTCGCGTGCTGGCGGCCTGCATCGCCGCTGCCGGGACGCTCGACTTTGATGACTTCGGCGCCGAGCGCGGCGAGACAGCGTCCGACATAGGGACCGGCGAGAAAGTGGCTGTAGTCGACGACGCGAAAGCCTTCGAGGGGACGGGCTTGCATCAGTAGGCTCCCGGACGGCGCGGGACCATCAGACGATGCTCGCCGCGTTGAACGACTTCGCCGTTCTGGTTGATCAGTTCGGACGGCAACACGACGATGCCCCAGCCCGGACGGCTCTTGCTCGCGCGCATGGACGTCACGCGAAACTTCACATGCAGCACGTCGTTGACCTTGATCGGCAGCACGAAGTCCCACGTCCAGCCGAGCGACATGCCCGGCAGGAAGCGATAGTCGCTCTGTGTCTTGAGGCCATCGGCGATCGACAGCCCGAACAGGCCATGCGCGACGATCGACCCGAAGTGGCTCGCGGTGGCATAGTCCTCGTCGACATGCACCGGCGTATGGTCGCCCGTGAGATCGGCGTAAGCGAGAATGCGTTCCTTCGTGACGGTGTAGGTCGGGCTGACGCACGCGTCGCCTTCCTGCGCATCGTCCCAGTATTTCTCGGTGATGTTGATGGTGCTCATGCTCACGCCTCCGCGCGTGGATTGATCGACAGCGCCTGCGCGACGCATGTGGCGGGTCTTGCCTGAATGAGTTCGACGGCGAGCCCGTCGGGCAGACGCAGCCAGTTGCGGCCCTGCGTCATCTCCGTGACGCCGAACGGCTGCGCGGCGGCGAGCGCGGCTTCGAGGTCCTCGCACATCACGCCCAGATGCGCGAGCCGGCCGTCGGGACCGTCGTAAGTCGGATCGCTGATGAACTGGAGTCCGCCGAGTGTCCAGTACTGACGCGGCTCGCCGCGCGGGCCGTCCACTTCGCGCATGGTCATGCCGAGCACTTCTTCGAAGAAGCGAATGTGCCAGTGGATATCCTTCACCCAGATCGCGACGTGTTCGAGATAGGCTTCGGTTGCGCTCATGCCGCGCGCTCCTCATTCTGGCGGTCGGTCATGCCACGCTCGATGCCTTTTATGCACGCCACGAGCGTCGAATTCACCGGCGTCGGCACGCCGAGCCGTTCGCCCCATCGCACGACCGCGCCGTTGATGAAGTCGATTTCGGTGACGGACGACTTCTCCAGGCTTTGCAGCATGGAGGTCTTGAACGCGGCCGGCAGTCCTTCGGCGGCCATGTTCCAGGCGTCTTCCGCACGCGTGATGGAAAGTTCGATGCCGGCCGCCTTCGCCGCGGCCATCGCTTCCTCGATGGCGGCAAGCGAGGTCGCCTTCAGCACCGGTTCGCTGTAAAGCTGCCCATACGTCAAACGCGTGATGCCTGTGATGGCACCGGTCGCGACGTTGATCAGCAGCTTGTCCCACATCGTGCCGAGGATGTTGTCGCTGACCGTGGTCGTGAGCCCCGCGCTGTCGAACGCTTCCGCCACGGCTTGGGCGCGAGGCGTCACGCGGCCGTCGAGTTCGCCGATGATGGTGATCTTTCCGGTCACGCCGGACTGGATGTGTCCCGGTGCGCGCAACACGCCACCGACGTAGGTCTTGCCCGCAAGGACGCGCTCGCGTCCGACGATATCGCTCAGCACGTCTTCGTGACCGAGGCCGTTCTGAAGGGACAGCACGAGCGTCTCGGGGCCGATAAGGTCGAGCGCGCCGCGCATCGCCGAATCGGTGTGGAAGGATTTGACCAGTACGATCACGACGTCCACCGGCCCGACGTCGGCGGGGTTCATCGTCGCGCGCACCTTGACGCGGCGCGTGCCGCGTTCGTCGTCGACTTGCAGGCCGTCGCGGGACATGGCCTCTACGTGCGCCGCGAACTTGTCGACGAGCCACGTCTCGTGACCCCCTTCGGTCAACGCGGCGCCGATGGCGCAGCCCAGCGCGCCCGCGCCCAGAAATGCGATCTTCATATATGTCTCCTCGAATGGAGACGAAGATACGATTCCGCGCACACTCTGGCAATGCAATGAATGCAATAGCGATATTGCCTATGGCAATTCAGATGTGGACTGAGCTATTCGGTAAGGGAAAGTACCAGGACGCTCGGTGCGGTTTTGTACCGGACGACGAGACGTCCGGCATATCGGACGCTTCAGCTGGGAATGATGCGAAGCGTCTTCAAACGATCGAATAGCGCAATGAAAGAGTCGGGCGTGCTTTGATAGTCGAGAAAGCCTGCCTTGCGGCTCTTGCTCATATCGGTGAGCACCTCCATGGGCCGCCCCAGATCGGCGTCCGTGTGCCACCAGGACGCGAGCTTGCCGATATCGGCTTCGGCAAGATGGTGGCGCGCGGCGATTTCACGCCACGCCTCGCCCGCATCCTGCATGCGATCTTCGAGCGGACGCATCGTGCCGTCGAATTCCACCGGCTCGATTCCGAAGTAATTCGCGACGAGCGACCACATCCACTTCCAACGGAACACGTCGCCGTTGACCACGTTGAATGCTTCGTCGCGGGCGTTCGGTGACGTCGCCGCCCATTCCAGATGACGCGCCAGCAAGCGGGCATCCGTCATGTCGGTAAGGCCGTTCCATTGGGCTGCGGACCCGGGAAATATGAACGGCGCGCCGCTCGCCTTGCAGAGCGTCGCGTACACCGCGAGTGTCACGCCCATGTTCATCGCATTACCGACCGCGAAGCCGATGACCGTATGCGGACGATGAACGCTCCAGCCGAAACCGAACTGCCTGGCGGCGTCGAACAGTCGATCCTCCTGCTCGTAGTAGAAATTATCGACGTCCTGCCGCCCCTGCTCCTCGCGAAACGGCGTCAGCGGCACGCTGCCCTTCGCATAGGCTTCGAACGGCCCCAGATAGTGCTTGAGCCCTGTGACGAGCGCAGCGTGCTTCAGCGTGCCGGAAGGTCCGAGCGCCTCGAGTACATGACGAACCATCGCGCCGTTGACGCGGATATTTTCCTGCTCCGTCGCCTGTCGCGACCATGCCGTGAAAAACACATGCGTGAATTGCTTCCCGCTCAACGCGCGCTGCACCGATTCGGCCGATGTGAGATCCGCCGTAATCGATTCGACACCGTCACACAAGGCGGAACGTCCGCGCGAGAGTCCGGTGATGTGCCAGTCGCCGGATGCGAGCAAATGGTCGGCCAGATTGCCGCCGACGATGCCGGTGGCTCCAATGATGAGTGCTCTTTTGTCCATGATGTGAATGGTTCGCCTTTCCAGGTACGTGCGCAGTGACGCGCGTTATCGATCGACATAGGGTCGACCGAAAAGCCCTGGATTGGTTTCATGCCGATGCGAACGAGCGGCAAGGCTCGTCGGCCGTTTCGGGCGACGCGCATCATTCATCGATGACCCAGGCGGCGCGATACGTCGATGTCGGCGGCGCTCCGCGATTCGCGTCGTGTTCAGCGCAACTGCGCGGCACTGCCCGTTGCGGCTTCGAACATGTGATGCCTCAGAAGCGCCATGGTATCCGCCTGTTGGCTGCTGAACTCGGCGCCTATCAGGACGCCGCCGTCGACGCGCCTGACATTGCGCGCGATGCAGTTGAACACGACCGCGTGAGACTTACCTCCGGCGCGCAGGCGCAGTCCTAACCGGAAGTGCTCGGCGACGTTGACGAGGGCGTCGGAGGCACGGAAGGCGACTCCGCCCAGACTCACGTTCGTGACCGAAATGTCGAACCCGGCGGCGATACAGTCGTTTCTAATGAGCCGTCCCGGCATCTCCGTCGAAACGCGCACATGGTTGCGCACGACCTGAGTCTTCACGGACTCGGGCCATGCGAGATAGATGACGCGTACCGGCGTCTCGCTTCGTCCGATCACGGTGCTGCGAAACTGATGGATGTGACGCCCTCTGAGCGCACTGCAAGCGACCTCGGCGCCGGTTTCGAACAACTCGTGTCCGTCCGTAGCGGTCACGAGCAGCGCGCGGCCGGTAATGGAACCAACGAAGTCGGTCTGACAACGCAGCGTTCCGCTTCCGTCGACCGTCACCTGGATGCTGTCCAGCGTCTTCGGCAGCATTCCAGTGTTCGCTATGGGCTCGTCGAGGATGGCCTCGCCCGATTCCTCTTCATGTCTGGCAGTCGAGATGAGTATTCCGGCTGGCCGGGGTGCGCTTTCGTTCGATGCACTCGTCACCGCATCCTCGCTGCGCAAGCCCCCGGCCGCCAGAATCCGGTCGCGCTGGCTCTCCGACTGAACCCGATATCCGCGCGCCAGAAGGAGCTTGCCGGCTGCGGAATACACGGCGAACGGAAGCGGCGTACCAATTTGCAGTTCGCGGGCGGTGATCTTGACGAGGGCCATGTCCGTTGCCCCGAAGACATCGCGGACCACCGCGGCGCTGGGACGCATCAGTTTTGGAAGCGCTAACTTAACGCTCGGCGCACCGGCCTGACGTGCGCCGTCGCACAATTGTCTGCAGAAAGCGGCTTCGCGGCGGTTTCTGCCATGCGAGGATGGCCGGCCTGCCAATCATGCGAAGACTGTCTCCAGCGTGATCGGCAAATCCCGTACGCGTTTGCCCGTCGCATGCCAGATCGCGTTGGCCACCGCCGCCGCGACGCCGACCACGCCGATCTCCCCCACGCCCTTCGCGCCGAGCGGATTCACGATGTCGTCATGCTCGTCGACGAAGAGCACATGTATGTCGTGGATGTCCGCGTTCACCGGTACGTGGTATTCGGACAGGTTGTGGTTCATCTGCCGGCCGAGCTCGTGGTCGAACTGCCCGTGCTCGTGCAACGCCATGCTGATGCCCCAAACCACGCCGCCCGATATCTGACTCGCCGCCGTCTTCGGATTGACGATGCGTCCTGCCGCCACCGCGCTGACCACGCGCGTCACGCGCACCGTGCCGAGCGCGGCATCGACGCGCGCTTCGACGAATACCGCCGAGTGCGTGGCAATGGAATACGACTGCTGCCTGTCGTGCGGCGTGACCGTTACCTGCGCGTCGATCGTGTCGAGGCCGGCGCGCGTCATCAGTTCCCACAGCGACACGCGTTGCGCCTTGCCCTCGCCGCAAACGACGTATTCGCCATCGAGTTGCATCGTGTCGGGCTGCGCGCGAGCGAACGCATCGCCGCCGTGTTCGGCCGCGAGCGCCGTCAGCTTCCCGCGCAAACGCGTACAGGCCGCGTGCACCGCGCTGCCGACCGATGACACTGTCCACGATCCGCCTTCGAGCGGCGCCTTCGGCAGACGGCTGTCGCCCAAGCGAAAATCGACGTGCTCGAGCGGCACGCCGAGCGCATCGGCGGCGAGTTGCGTCATCACCGTGTAGGTGCCGGTGCCGATGTCCGCCGTGGCGCTCGCCACGACGACACGTCCGTCCGCCCCGATTTGCGCGAGCGCGGAAGCCTCGTTCTGCATCGCGTCCCAGATGCCCGTCGCCATGCCCCAGCCGACGAGCTCGTTACCCTCGCGCATCGAACGCGGCGCGAGCGGGCGCCTGTCCCAGCCGAAGCGCGCGGCGCCTTCTTCGAAGCACTGACGCAGCGCCTTGCTGGAGAACGGCAGGTTCTTGTTCCCGTCGCGCTCCGCGTAGTTGATGAGGCGCAACTTCAGCGGGTCCATGTCGAGCGCCTCGGCGAGCTCGTCCATCGCCATTTCGAGCGGAAAGAGCCCCTGCGCTGCGCCCGGCGCGCGCATGTCGGCGGGCGTCGGCACGTCGAGCTTGCTCACCTTGTAGTCCATCCGCACGTTGTCGCAGGCGTAGAGCTGTCCGGCCCAGTTCACCATGACATCGCAATAGTCCTCGTATTGCGACGTTTCCGACACCGCCTCGTGGATGACCGCCTGCAGTTTGCCGTCGCGATTCGCGGCGAGCGCGACGCGTTGCAGGCTCATCGGCCGATGCGCGAAGGTGAACATCTGCTGCCGCGTCAGCACGAGGCGCACGGGCCGCTTCAGATCGCGCGCGGCCATGACGGCAAGCGGCAGATGATATTGCGGACGCAGCGCCGAGCCGAACGCGCCGCCGACGAACGGCGAGACGACTTCGAGCGCGTCGTCGTCGAAGCCGAAGAGCTTCGTCAGATACTGCTTCGTGTTGAGCACGCCCTGCGTCTTCTCGTACACGACGAACTTGCCGGAGGCTTCGGGAATCACCGTGCAGCCGTGCAATTCGATCGGGTTGTGATACTCGGCCGGCGTCGAATAGCGGCTGTCGATTTTCACGGCGGCTGCGGCAAGCGCGCCGTCGGCATCGCCGCGAGGCGGCGGCGGAGGCTCGAAGCCGCCCTTTTCGGTCGATGGCGGATAGCTCTCGGCTTCCACCTCGCGCAGATCCGTGCAGTGGCTGCTTCGCTCGTAGGTGACTTCGATCAGCGAAGCGGCATGACGCGCCAGTTCATGGCTTTCCGCGACGACGAGCGCGACCGGCTGGCCGCTGTACCAGATGCGGTCGTCCCAGAGCGGCCGAAACGGCATGCCGCCCGGCGCGGACTGGTCCTGCCACGCCGCGTCGCGCAGCGGCAGTTCGGGCCGGTTCTCGTGCGTGAGCACCATCAGCACGCCCGGCAATTCCAGCGCGCGCCGCGACTCGATCGACACGATGCGCCCGCTCGCGATGCGGCTCGGGAGCACGAAGCCGTAGGTCATTGCATCGGAAAAAAATTCGGCTGCGTAGCGGGCCTCGCCCGTCACCTTCTTCCTGCCGTCGACCCGGCTGACGGGCTTGCCGCTGACATGCGCGCCCCGTTCGGCGATGCGTTCCAGTTCGTTCGGAAAGTTCATGATGCGTCGTCCTCTCTGGCGGCGAGGCTGATCCCCGATGCCTGCTCGAAAGCGCGCTCGATGGCGCGCGCGGTCAGTTCGATCTTGAATGCGTTGCCGGGCAGGCCGCGCGCGTCGCGCATCATCGCGCTCGCGAAATCGCGCACCGTCGTAGCGTCGAGCGTCTTGCCCCGCAACGCGGCTTCGGCATCGCGATTGCGCCACGGCTTGTGCGCCACGCCGCCGAGCGCGCAGCGGACCGCTTCGATGCGCGTGCCGTCGAGCTTGAGCGCGAGCGCGACCGACACCAGCGCGAACGCGAACGACGCGCGGTCGCGTACCTTGACGTAGGCGTAGCGATCGGCGAAGCCCTCGGCGGGCAACGTGACAGCGACGATGATCTCGTCGTCGCGCAGGTTCGTATCGATATGCGGCGCATCGCCGGGAAGCCGGTGAAACGCGTCGAACGGCACGACGCGCTCGCCTTCGCCGCCTGTCACGCGCACGGAGGCGTCGAGCGCGGCGAGCGCCACGCACATATCGGACGGATGAACGGCGATGCAATGCTCGCTCGCGCCGAGAATGGCATGAATGCGGTTGACGCCATTCATCGCGCCGCAGCCGCTGCCGGGCCGGCGCTTGTTGCATGGCGTGGCGGTGTCGTAGAAATAGTGACAACGCGTGCGCTGCAGGAGATTGCCGCCGACCGTCGCGACATTGCGAATCTGCGCCGAAGCGCCGGACAGAATCGCCTTCGACAGCAGCGGGTAGCGCGACTGGATGCGTTCGTCGTAGGCCACGGCGCTGTTCGTGGCGAGCGCGCCGATTTCGATGCCACCGTCCGCGCTTGGCTGAATCGCCGCTATCGGCAGGCGGCGGATATCGACGAGCCGCTCGGGACGCGCGACGCCTTCCTTGATGAGATCGACGAGATTGGTGCCGCCCGCGAGAAACGGCGCCGACGGTGCGCGGTGCGCTTCGAGCGCCGCGGATACATCGTTCGCGCGCGTGTAGGAGAACCGGTTCATGAGTGCGTCTCCCCGTTCTCGACGGCGGTCTCATCGACGCCGTTCGCGCTCGATACTTGCAGAATCGCCTGCACGATGTTCGGATACGCGCCGCATCGACAGATGTTTCCGCTCATCGCCTCGCGCACTTCCGCGGCGTCGTGTGCATGTCCTTCCGCGAGCATGCCGACCGCCGAGCAGATCTGGCCCGGCGTACAGTAGCCGCACTGGAACGCGTCACAGTCGATGAACGCCTGCTGCATCGGATGCAGCGTGTCGCCGCTCGCGAGCCCTTCGATTGTCGTGATTTCCGCGCCGTCGTATGAAACGGCGATCGCGAGACACGTATTGATGCGCTGGCCATCGACGAGCGCGGTGCAAGCGCCACACTGCCCGTGGTCGCAGCCCTTTTTCGTGCCGGTGAGCTGGCACCGCTCGCGCAGAAGATCGAGCAGCGTCGTCCACGGCTCGATGTCGAAGGTCTGCGTCCCGCCGTTGATCGAGAGCGTACAGGCGACGCGCTGCGCATGCGGCGCGCCCACGTCCAGGGCCGTCGCAGTCGGTGTGGTGTTCATGGAATCTCCTGTCTGGAATGCTGATTGCCAGCATGCCGCGTGCCGCGGAGCCAAACGCCGTCACGGCGTGGCCGGACAGTGCAAGACCCGTATCGAGATTCTTGCGAAAGGCGACCGCGTACTTCGTGAAAGGATTGCGGTGAATACGCCGAGCCGATGAGCACCGTTCGACGGCTAGACGATCCCATCGAGCAGTTCGTCGTGCAGCTCGCGCAGGACCTCCACGAACGCGGATGCAAGCCGCTCACGCGGCCGATGCGGCGGAAACAGCAGATACGTCGGAAAGCGCGTGACCGGCTGAAACGGCCGGATGACGATGTCCGGTCCGACGAAGTCTCGCGCCACGATCGGATGCGCGAGCGTCACGCCCATGCCGTGCCGAACCATCTCGCAGCACATGGCCGTGTATTGCGCCTCGATGGCCAGCACGCGCTGCACTCCCGCGCGCTGAAAGACTTCATCCATCACGGCGCGCGTGCCATCGCCGTGACAGAGCGAGATGAACGATTCGCCTTCGAGATCCTTCGGCCGAATGTTGCGCTTCGCCGCGAGCCGATGATTCGCCGGCATCACACACACGGCGGCCACGTTCGATAACTGCTCGACCTGGCAATCGGACGCTTCGCTCACATACACCGCGACCCCGAGATCGCAAAAGCGCGATGCCGTCCAGTGATTCACCGTCCCCGACGTATTGACATGCAGCGAGACCGTCACGTCGGGAAACAGCGCATGAAATCGCTTGATCGCATGGGGCACGAGCGTCATGCCGGCCGATGGCATCGCCGCGATGCGCAACCGCCCGCTGCCGAGATTGCGGATCTGCGCCGCCGCATTCGCGAGACCCTGCAAGCCGACGAACGCGCGCTCCACTTCACGAAAGAACGCGGTGCCTTCGCTGGTCGGAATCAGACGCACGCCGCTGCGCTGGAAAAGCTGCAAACCGGTGTCGCGTTCGAGTTGCGAAATGAGCCGGCTGACGTTCGGCTGCGATGTGAAGAGTGCCTTGGCCGCGGCCGTCATCGACCCGGAAACCATGACCGCGCGAAACGCCTCGATGTGCTTCAGGTTCATGCGCGCTTTCCCTTAAGTAGTCACCATGACACGATGAAATGTATATCAACCATGTATAGGTAGGTATTTTATTTGTATTGGACGATATGAATTGACAGCGCGACACTCGATCCGTCGATGGGCCAGATGTCTTCCAAATCCCACCCGCCCACGCCCCCGCAATGGAGATCCTCGTCATGAAAAAAGCGTTGCATCGCCGTCCGTCCGCCCTTCCCGCACGTCGCGTCATCGCCGCTCTCGCGTTCTCGGCGGCCGTTGCCGCGCCGATGCTCGCGCAGGCCGACACGACGCTGTACGTCGCCAATGTCGGCGGTTCGAACGAACAGTTGTATCGGCAGAAAATCATTCCGGCGTTCGAGAAGGCGCACAACGTGAAGGTCGTCTATGTGGCGGGCAATTCGAGCGACACGCTCGCGAAGTTGCAGGCGCAAAAGGGCCATCAGCAGATCAATGTCGCGGTGATGGACGACGGCCCGATGTATCAGGCCATGCAGATGAACCTGTGCGCGAAGCTCGACGACGCGCCCATCATGAACGACGTGTATCCGCTCGCGAAACTCGGCTCGACGGCGATCGGCGTCGGCATGGTGGCGACGGGCATCGGCTATAACGAAGAAGCGTTCAAGAAGGCCGGCCTGCCGCCGCCGGACTCGTGGAAAGTGCTCACCGATGCGCGCATCAAGGGCAAGCTCGGCGTTCCGCCGATCACCAACACTTACGGCCTGCATACCCTCGTGATGCTCGCGCGTCTCTCGGGCGGCGGCGAGAAGAACATCGACCCCGGCTTCACGGCGATGACCAAGCAAGTCGCGCCCAACGTGCTCTCGTGGGCCCCGACGCCCGGCGAAATGGATGGCCAGATGCAATCCGGCGACGTGATTCTCGCGCCCTACGGCAGCGGTCGCGCGGTCGCGTTGCAGAACACCGGGTTTCCGCTCAAGTTCGTCTATCCGAAGGAAGGCGCGGTCGCGCTGCAAGTGGCGGCGTGCGTGCTCGCGGAAAACGCGCAGCCCAAGCTGTCGCAGGAATTCGTTCAATACTTGCTGACGCCCGAAGTGCAACTGCTGCAAGCGCAGAACATCGGTCTCGGGCCGGTCAACAAGACCGTGAAGCTCGCGCCGGAGGTCGCCGCGCGCGTGCCTTACGGTCCCGAGCAGGTGTCGAAGCTCACCGCCGTCGACTGGGCGACGATCAACCAGCATCGCACGGAATGGACGGAACGCTGGAACCGTTCGGTCGAGCGCTAAAGCCGCGCATCCGCATCTGTCGAAGGAGTCACGCGCATGGCATTCCTGACGCTTCAGGGCATCTCCAAACGCTACGGCGATTTCACGGCGATCGAACATGTCGATCTGTCCGTCGAACGCGGCGAATTTCTCTCGCTGCTCGGTCCGTCCGGCTGCGGCAAGACCACGACACTGCAGATGGTCGCGGGCTTCGTCACGCCGACGAGCGGCCGCATCCTGCTCGATGGCCGCGACATCACCAACGAGCGCCCGGAGAAGCGCGGCATCGGCGTGGTGTTTCAAAGCTACGCGCTGTTTCCTCACATGACGGTGGCGGGCAACGTCGGCTTCGGGCTGGAGATGCGCAAGGTGAAGCGCCGCGAGCGCGAAGAGCGCATCGAGGAGGCGCTCGCTCTGGTGCGGCTCAAGGGCCTCGGGCATCGATATCCGAAGGAACTGTCGGGCGGGCAGCGGCAGCGCGTGGCGATTGCGCGCGCCATCGCCATGCAGCCGGAACTGTTGCTGCTCGACGAACCGATGTCCAATCTGGACGCGAAGCTGCGCGAGGAAATGCACATCGAATTGCGCGCGATTCAGAAGCGTCTCGGCATCACGACGATCCTCGTCACGCACGATCAGGTCGAAGCGATGACCATGAGCGACCGCATCGCGGTGATGCATGGCGGCAAGATCGCGCAACTCTCCACGCCCTACGATGCGTACGAGCGTCCGGCGACGCCCTTCGCTTCGACCTTTCTCGGCCGCACGAATGCGTTCGCGGGCGAAGTGCTGCAGCGCAATCCGCGTTGCGCGGTCGTGAACGTCGCCGGGACGGAACTGCATGTGCCGCACGAAGGCCGTCACGTCGATGGCGCGGTGAATGTCTATATTCGCCCGGAGAAAGTGCATCTCGCCAACGGCGATGCGCGCATCAGAGGACGTATCGCGACGCGTGTGTTCATCGGCAATCAATGGCTGCTCGAAGTGGAGACGGCGCTCGGCAAGTTGCGCATCGCGCAGCCGAACCACGGCGCGCCGCCGCCGCAAGAAGGCGACGAAGTGGGTCTCGACTGGACCGACGACGACCTGCGCGTGCTCACGCAAGACGGCAAGGAGACGCTGCATGGCCACGCTTGACGACGCTCACCCCGGCGCTGCGCCGTGGCTCTTGTCCGGCCCCGCGCTGCTGCTGTTCACCGGCCTGCTGCTGGTGCCCTTGATCCTCACGCTCGTCCTCTCCTTCCGCGTTTTCAGCGATACGGCCGGCATCACCAGCGCGTTCACGCTGTCGAACTATTGGGAAGTCGTGAGCGACCCGTACTACGGCACGATCTTTCTGCGCACGGCGGGCCTCGCAACGGGCGTGACGCTCCTGTCGATCGTGCTCGGCGTGCCGGAGACGATCATCCTCGCGCGCATGAAGAAGCCGTGGCAATCGCTGTGTCTGCTGATCGTGCTCGGGCCGCTGCTGATCTCGGTCGTCGTGCGCACGCTCGGCTGGCAGATTCTGCTCGGCAACAACGGCGTGCTCAATAACGTGCTGCAAGCCCTGCATATCACCGAGGAACCCATCCGCCTCGTCTTCACGATGACCGGCATGATCATCGCGCTGACGCACGTGCTGGTGCCGTTCATGGTGATGTCCGTCTGGGCCAACATGCAGAAGCTCGACCCGCAAGTGGAATGGGCGGGCCGCTCGCTCGGCGGATCGCCGCTCAAGGTGTTTCGCCGCGTGGTGCTGCCGCAGATCATGCCGGGCGTGCTGTCGGGATCGATCATCGTCTTCGCGCTGTCGGCGTCGGCGTTCGCCACGCCCGCGCTCATTGGCGGACGGCGGCTCAAGGTGGTCGCGACCGCCGCCTATGACGAGTTTCTCGGCACGCTGAACTGGCCGCTCGGCGCGAGCATCGCCGTGTTGCTGCTGATCGCGAACGTGGCCATCGTAATGGGATGCAGCCGTCTCGCCGAGCGCCGCTTCAAGCACATTTTCGACTGACCGCGAGGACACGCACATGAAGCAGAACGGCCCGCTCGCGCTCGTATTCAACGCGCTTTTCCTGACTTTCATTCTCGCGCCGCTCGTCGTGGTGATGCTCGTCTCGTTCACCGACAAGGGCTTCATTTCGATGCCCTTCGACGGCGCATCGTTGCGCTGGTTCCACGCGATCATCGAGAACGGCGACATCGTGTCGGCGTTCTGGCTGTCGATCAAGCTCGCGTTCGCGGCGGCGACCATCGGCGTACTGCTCGCCGTGCCGGCCGCGCTGGCGATCGCGCGTTACCGCTTTCCCGGCCGCGCCGCGCTCACGAGCTTCTTCCTCTCGCCGATGATGATTCCCGCCGTCGTGCTCGGCATCGCGTTCCTGCGCTTCCTGTCGATGCTGAATCTGTCGGGATCGTTCTGGTCGCTCGTGTGCGCGCATGTGGTGATCGTGCTGCCGTATGCGCTGCGGCTCGCGCTCTCGTCGGCGGTCGGCCTGGACCGCGATGCCGAACGCGCGGCGCTGTCCTGTGGCGCGAGCCGCTTCACCGCGTTTCGCCGCGTCGTGTTGCCGATGATCCGCACCGGCGTCGCGGGCGGCTGGGTGCTGTCCTTCATCCAGAGCTTCGACGAACTGACGATGACGATTTTCGTCGCCACGCCCGGCACCACGACGCTGCCGGTCGCCATGTACAACCAGATCGCGCAGACGATCGATCCGCTGGTCGCGAGCGTCTCGGCGGTGCTGATCGTCGGCACGGTGCTCCTGATGATTCTGCTCGACCGCATGGTCGGACTCGACCGTATTCTGATCGGAGAAGCCCGATGACTTCTGCTAGTCCCGACGTACTCGTTCTCGGCGGCGGCCTCGTCGGATCCGCCGTCGCCTATGGTCTCGCCCGCGAAGGCGCGCGCGTGACCGTGCTCGATGAAGACGACGGCGGCTTGCGTGCCTCGCGCGGCAACTTCGGCCTCGTGTGGATTCAGGGCAAGGGCTACGGCCTGTCGCCGTATGCGCGCTGGTCGCGTTCGTCGGCGGTGCGCTGGCCTGCGCTCGCGGAGTCGCTCCACGCCGAATCGGGCGTCGATGTGGCGCTGCGCCAGCCCGGCGGCTTCCACTTCTGCTTCAACGACGCCGAACTCGCCGACCGCGAAAAGCGCCTTTCGACGCTGCAAGCCGAACTCGGCGATTACCCGTATCAGATCCTCACCGGCGCCGAAGTGCGCGAGCGCATTCCGCAAGTCGGGCCGAAGGTGATCGGCGCGAGCTATACGCCGATGGACGGCCATGTGAATCCGCTGAAACTGCTGCGCGGCCTTCATACGTCGATGCAGACGCGCGGCGTGCGCCTCGTTTCCGGCGAGCGCGCCGAGCGCATCGTGCCCGAAGCGAACGGCTTCGTCGTGCAGGGCAAGCGCGGCACGTATCGCGCGGGACGCGTGGTGCTGGCGGCGGGTCTCGGCAATCGCACGCTCGCGCCGTTCGTCGGGCTGAATGCGCCGGTCGCGCCCAATCGCGGACAAGTGCTGGTAAGCGAGCGCGTCGCGCCGTTCCTGCACTATCCGACGCTCAACGTGCGTCAGACCGACGAAGGCAGCCTGCAATTCGGCGATTCGATGGAAGAAGTGGGCTTCGACGATTTCACGACCACGCCCGTCCTCGCCGATATCGCCCGGCGTGCGGTGCGCGCCTTCCCGCTGCTGGAGCATGTGCGCCTCGTCCGCATGTGGGCCGCGTTGCGCGTCTACAGCCCCGACGGCTTTCCCGTCTATGACCAGTCGGAGCGGCATCCCGGCGCGTTCGTCGTGACCTGCCACAGCGGCGTGACGCTCGCCGCCGCGCACGCCATGCGCATCGCCCCGTGGATTCTCGGCGCACCGGTTCCCGACGAACTGCCCACCTTCTCCGCGCGCCGCTTCGAGCACGCCAAAGAACTCATCTCCGCACATTGAGCACGCACGACATGACTTCATCGACACCTACGCTTTTCAAGCCGCTGCCGGGCGCGGACGGCGCGAGCATCGACATCTTCTTCAACGACCGGGCGCTGACCGTGCAAGGCGGACGCTCCGTCGCGGCGGCTTTGCTCGCGGCGGGCGTGTCGCGGTTTCGCGCGACGCCGGTTTCGGGCGCACCGCGCGCGCCTTACTGCATGATGGGTGCGTGCTTCGAATGCCTCGTCGAGATCGACGGCGTGCCGAGCCGCCAGAGCTGCATGGTCGAAGTGAAAGCCGGCATGCGCATCCGGTCGCAGGAAGGCGCGCGCGATCTGCCCCCTTCGATCGGCACCGATACCGCCGACGCATCGCTGGAGAACGCACATGGCCGCTGAACTCGTTTCGTCGCATGCCGAAGCTGTCGATGTCGTCGTGATCGGCGCCGGTCCCGCGGGCATGAGCGCCGCGACGCGTGCCGCGCGCGCGGGCCTCAAGACCGTGTTGATCGACGAACAGGACGCCGCCGGCGGACAGATCTATCGCGGCATCGGCCGGGCGGACGCGCGCCGCAAGGAGATTCTCGGTCCCGATTACGCGGCGGGCGGCGCGATCGCCCAGGCGTTCGCGGCATCGGGCGCGCGGCATCTGACGGGCGCGACCGTGTGGCAGGTCACGCGCGAGCGCGGCATCAACTATCTGAAGGACGGCAGGATCGGCAGCTTCGACGCCCAGCGCGTGATTCTCGCGAGCGGCGCGATGGAGCGGCCTTTCCCGATTCCCGGCTGGACGCTGCCCGGCGTGCTGACGGCGGGCGCCGCGCAAATCCTGCTCAAGAGCGCGGGCGAAGTGCCTGCCGCGCCGCCGATTCTCGCGGGATGCGGACCGCTTCTGTATCTGCTCGGCTGGCAGTACATCCGCGCGGGCGTGCCGATTCGCGCGCTCGTCGACACGACGCGCCACGAGGACCGCTGGCGCGCGAAGCGTCACATGCTGTCGGCCTTGCGCGCGTGGCCGTATCTCAGCAAAGGACTGCAGCTGATGCGCACGCTGCGCGAAGCGGGCGTGCCGATGTTCGAGGCCGCCGACGACCTGCGCGTCGAATCGCGCACCGGCGCCGACGGCGTGGAGCATGCGAGCGCGCTCGGCTTCACGACGCAGGGCGCGGCGCACCGCATCGAAGCGGACGTGATTCTGCTGCATCAGGGCGTCGTGCCGAATACGCAGTTCACGCAGGCGTTGCGCGCGACGCATCGCTGGGATAACGCGCAACTCTGCTTCACGCCGAAGACCGACGCATGGGGCGAGCTCGACGTGCCCGGCATCTTCGTCGCGGGTGACGGCGCGGGGATCGGCGGCGCGCAGGCGGCGGCCTTGCAGGGCGCGCTCGCGGGCGTCGCGGTGGCGGCGCAACTCGGCGCGATCGATACCCGCAAGCGCGATCTCGAAGCGATGGCGCTCAGGCGCGATCTCGCGGGCGCTCTGCGCATCCGTCCGTTCCTCGATTCGCTGTATCGTCCGCGCGATGTGAACCGCATTCCGAAGAACGAAACCATCGTCTGCCGATGCGAGGAAGTCACCGCGGGCGAGTTGCGCAAGTTCGTCGAGCTGGGCTGCGTCGGGCCGAACCAGGCGAAGTCGTTCGGGCGCTGCGGCATGGGACCGTGCCAAGGCCGCATGTGCGGGCTGACGGTGACGGAAGTCATCGCGGATGCGCGGCGCGTGTCGCCTGCCGAGGTCGGCTATTACCGCATTCGCCCGCCGATCAAACCGCTCACGCTCGGAGAACTCGCCGGTGAATGAAATCAGCGAAGCCGATGTGATCGTCGTCGGCGGCGGTCTGCACGGCACCAGCAGCGCGTTGCATCTGGCGAAGCGCGGCGTGAAAGTCATCGTGCTCGAAGCGGATTACGTGGCGCGTCATTCGTCGGGCGTCAACGCGGGCGGCGTGCGCACGCTCGGGCGTCCGCTGCCCGAAATTCCGCTCGCGCTGATGTCGCGCGAAATATGGCACGGCATGACCGATCTGCTGGGCGAGGATGGCGGCTTCGTGCCGTCGGGGCAACTGAAGATCGCGGAAACGGAAGCCGAGCTCGAAACCTGCCGCGAACGCGTCGCGCTTTTGGCGTCGCATGGCTTCACGCACGAGAAGATCATCGATCGCGAAACCGTGCTCGAACTGGAACCGGCGCTCGCGAGGCACGTGACCGGCGGCATCTGGGTCGAGCGCGATGGCTACGCGTTGCCGTACCGCACGACGACTGCCTTCAGGCTCGCGGCGCAACGTCTGGGCGTGCGCTTTCTGGAAGGCACGCCGGTGAGACGCATCGAACAGCGCGGCGAGCGATGGTTCGCGCAGACGCCGCGCGGCACGTTCGGCGCGCAGAAGATGCTCATCGCGTCGGGCGCGTGGTCCGGCGAGTTGTCGAAGCAGGCGGGCGAGCCGGTGCCCGTGCATCCCGAAGGCCTGATGCTGATGGTCACGCACCGGGTCGCGCCCTTCTGCCGCGCGACGCTCGGCGCGACGGGCCGTCCGCTGTCCTTCAAGCAATTCGACAACGGCACGGTCGTGATCGGCGGCAAGCTGATCGGCATCGCGGAACTGGCGAACCGTCACGGCGAAGTCGATTTCATGCGCCTCGTGAAAAGCGCGCAGACGGTCACGGATCTTTTTCCGCATCTGCGTCATCTCGGCGTGAATCGCGCGTGGGCGGGCGTCGAAGCATTTACCGAAGACGAACTGCCGGTGATTTCGGCAAGCCGCACGGCGTCGAATTTGTACTACTCGTTCGGCTATTGCGGCAGCGGCTTTCAGCTCGGGCCGGGCTGCGGCAAGCTCGTCTCCGAACTCATGCTCGACGGCGAGCCGTCGCTGTCGCTCGATGCATTCGCCATCGACCGTTTCCATGCGCGCGCCACGTCGGCCGCCGCCGATGCGTTGCCGCTCGTCACGCACTGATCCGTATTCCCCAACCCTTTCGTAAGGAGAACAAGTAATGAGCGATATCGTTCGCATCGACACCAATCAGCGCATGAGCCGCGTCGTGAAGGCGGCGGGACTCGTGTTCATCGGCGGGCAGACGTCCGCGGATCAGACGCCCGATATCAAGCTGCAGACGGCAAAGGTGCTCGAAAAGATCGATGGCTTCCTGGACAAGGCGGGCATCGACAAGACCCGTCTCGTGTCGGCGCAAGTGTGGCTGTCGGATATCGCGCGTGATTTCGCGGGCATGAACGAAGTGTGGGATGCGTGGGTTCCCGAAGGCTGCGCGCCGACGCGTGCGACCGTGGAAGCGAAGCTCGCGTCGCCTGCGTTGCTGGTGGAGATCGCCGTCATCGCGATGAGCTGACGGCGGCCGGGGCGGTCTCGTTGCAGGCAACCGGCGACTCGATTCTCCGGTTGGCGACGCGACGCCGCCCCCTGAAAGACGGCGCGCGGTACTATGTTCACGGACCGTCCCGCACACCCGTCTCATGGAACTGAAGCAGATTCAGTACTTCATCGCGCTTTTCGAGGAAGGCACCGTCACGCGTGCCGCAAAGCGGCTGAACATTGCGCAGCCGGCGCTCAGCATGCAGGTCGCCAAACTCGAATCCGAGATCCGGCAGAAGCTCTTCGAGCGCGGGCCGCACGGCATGGCGCCCACCGAAGCCGCACGATTGATGTACCGCCTCTACACGCCGATCCTGCGCGACATCGACCACGCAAGGGAGCACCTGAGCCGTCGCGATGTCATCGTGACGGGCCGCGTGTCGCTTGGGATGGTCTCGTCGGAAGCGCAGAGCGTATTGCCCGAATCGCTCGCCCGCTTCGATGCGCTTTTCCCGCAAGTCGAAGTATCCGTCGCCGATGGCTTCAGCGCGCAACTGATCGACGCCGTCGAATCGGGCCGGCTCGATGCGGCCATCATCAACAAGCCGCGCGGACGCCTGATGCTGGACGTCAAGCCGTTGCTCGTCGAAGAAATGGTGCTGGTGACGAGCGCGCTGCACGGCCCCGAGCTTCCCGGCACGATGGATCTGACCGGGCAGCCGGACATCGAGCTCGTGTTGCCTACGCGGCGCAACGGTCTGCGCGGCGCGCTCGATGCCGCCCTGATGGCGGCCGATGTCGTCATCCAGCCGAAGTTCGAGATCGATCTGCTGAGTACCATCGTGCAGTTCGTCGAGCAGAGCAGCGTCGCGACGATCCTGCCGCGCGTCGTGGTGCAGGCGCAAGCGGACGAAGGCCGCTTGCGCATACGCACGATCTCGGCGCCGCCCATCGTGCGCCACATCATTCAGGTGACGCATCCGAAGCGGCCGATCGGGCCGGCCGCCGAGGCATTGATCGCGATCATCGCCGAGGAGATCGGACGCGTGACGACGCGCGCGCCGGAATGACGCGCGCCGTGAAGGTCACGAAGGACTGCCCGCGTCGCCGTTCTCGAGCTTGCCGAGCGTCTCCGGCACCACGAACGCGCCGACGAGAAAGATCACGCTGATCGCGCCGACGAAAATCGCGAGCGTCGACGGCAACTGGCTCGCATCCTTCGCGACGAGCGAGACGAAGGTCGGCATCATCCCGCCGATCGCGAAACCGATGTTCCACGAGAGGCCCGTTCCGGTCGCGCGAATCGCGGTCGGAAAGCGCTCGTTCAGGAAGATCAGTATGGGCGCGTAACCGGCGCTGCCGAGCGCGGACAACAACACCGCATAGACGCCGATCATCGTGATGCTTTCTGCCGTCGGCAACAGCAGAAAGAGGCCGGGCAAGGCGACGAGCCGGATGATGCCGATCCAGATGAACGCGCCCTTGCGCCCGATGAACGTGCTGAGATGCCCCGCCAAAACCGATGCGATCACCACCGCCACGCTGCAGATCATCAGGATCGCGGCGGCCGCCCCGTTCGGCGCGTGGCTCACGACCTTGAGGAACGTCGGCAGATAGCCCGACGTGAGGTAGTAGCCGCTGCCGCCGCCGATGGTCAGCAGGAGATTCACGAACAACACGCCGCGGTACTCGCGCGAGAACAGCGTGCGGATCGGCGAGCGCACGACTTCGGCCTTTGCGCGCTCGGTATTCGCCGCGGCCTTCGCGGCTTTTTCGGCGGCGAGCTTCTTCCACAGCGGCGACTCTTCGAGACTGTTGAAGACGAAGAGACCGAGCACCGAACTCACGATCCCGGTGAAGAACATGCAGCGCCAGCCCCACACGTCGAAGGCATCGCCGGGAAAGAGCGCGGACATCGCGAGAAAGGTGAGCGATGCCAGAAGCGCGCCGAGTCCCGCGCCGCCGCCACCGATCAGCCCCGACACCGCGCCGCGATATTTCGGCGCGACCGATTCGGTGCCGATCGTATGCGTCGACGCCACCACGCCGCCGACGAACACGCCCTGCACGAGACGCAGCAGCAGGAAGAGGATCGGCGCGACGATGCCGGCCTGCGCGACCGTCGGCAGCGCGCCGAAAGCCGCAGTGGACAACCCGACGCCGACGACCGCGAAGATCATGGCGCCCTTGCGGCCGCGACGATCCGCATACGAGCCGAAGAGCGCGGAGCCGAGCGGACGCATCAGCAGCGTCACCGCGAATGAAGCGTAGACCGCCGCGAGCGAGAGCATCGCGTGTTCGGACGGGAAGAACAGACGCCCGACAACCGGCGCCACATACAACAACACGAACAAGTCGAACAGATCGAGGGCCCAGCCGATGCAGGACGCCATCACTGCACCCATGATCTGCCGCTGATTTGCCGGAAGCACGGCGGCTCCGTCTTGCGCTGCTACGGACATGTGTATCTCCTTTGGATTACCGCAGGCACGCTTTTATGGATGCGTGCTCTTGTTACGATTGAAAAACGAAATTGCTCGAGCAGTGTCAGTACGCGGCGGCGAGCGGCGGGGCCATGCTCGCGCTTCGCTGCGCGACCATCGCGTCGGCGATCTTCTCGGCGATCATGATGGTCGGTATGTTCGTATTGGCCGATGGCAGCCTCGGCATCAGCGATGCATCCACGACGCGCAAGCCGCGCGCGCCGTGCACGCGCCCTTCGGTATCCGTGACGGCATCGCGATCCTCCGCGCCGCCCATGCGGCATGTGCCGCTCGCGTGCCACACGCCGAACACGTTCGCGCGGATGAACGCGGCGAGCGCGCGGTCGTCGGCGAGCAGCGCGTCCATCTTCAGTCCGCGCGTGAAGAAGCGTTCGATGAGGAAACGGCGCACCGGCGCGGGCGCATCGAGCAGCACGCCGAGAACGGACGTGAGGCGCGCATTGCCCTCGCCGACCCGGCTCAGCGCCTTCACGCGCGCAGAAAACGCCGCCGGAAAGAAGTCGCGCGAACTGCGCCCGAGTCCCGATGCGTGGACCACGCTCGCCAGCATCCGCACGCCCGCGGCGAGGCGCTGCACATCGCGTTCGTCGTCGAGCAGATTGAGATCGACGCGCGGCGCGGCGGCCGCATCGGGCGATGCGAGCTGCACGCGGCCACGCGAATACGGCCGGTTGCACCACAGAAAGAAGAGTCCGAGCCGGTTGCCGAGCGCATGCCACGCCGCACGCGTCGCGCTCGACAGATACAGGTCCGAGGCATCGCAGCCCGCGACGCCGGAACTCAGACGCGCGGCCATCATGCTGGCGCGGCGTCGTGCGAGCGGCATGCGAAAGCGCGGCTCGAGAAAATGACAGAACGTCAGCGACGGATGATCCTGCAGATTGCGTCCGACGCCCGGCAAGTCCACTTCGCACGCGATGCCGAGCGCCGCGAGCTCGCGCGCATCGCCGATGCCCGCGCGCATCAGCATCGCCGGCGACTGCAGCGCGCCCGCGCTCAGCACGACTTCGTCCGCATCGAACTGAACGCGCTCGCCGTTCTCCGCAATCGCGACGACACCGCGCGCCGTCGCGCCGTCCATCACGATGCGTTCCACGCGCAGCTTCGCGTAGACCGCGAGATTCGGACGCCTGCGCGTGGCCTCGTCGAGATAGGCGATGGCCGTGGACACGCGCCGATCGTCGATATTGGAGAACGCGCCGGGAAAGAACCCGTCGCCGAACTCGCCATTCTGGTCCTGCAACTGCGCGACCCCGTTCTCGCGCAGACCCTTTGCGAACGCGTGGCAGAACGCCGGCCAGTCGTCGGGCATGATGCGGCGGATCGGCACCGGGCCGTCGCTGCCGTGCATCTCGCCGCCGGGAAAGTCGACGTCGCGTTCGAGCTTGCGAAAGTACGGCAGCACGTCGCGCCACGCCCAGCCATCGGCGCCGTTCGCGGCCCATTCGTCGTAATCGCGCGGCAGGCCGCGATTGGCCGACTGCACGTTGATGCTCGAGCCGCCGCCCATCACGCGGCCCTGCTCGTACACGCGCGGCGCGGCATCCTTCGTGGCCTTCGCTTTCAGGTCGGGCCAGATGTAGGTATCGCCGCAGAAGACCGGCATCGGATAGCTGTCGAGAATGGCCTCGGGCACGGCGCCGGGCGGCGTATCCGCGCCCGCCTCGATCAGCGCGACGCGCAGCGACGGCACCGCCGACAGCCGATGCGCCAGCACGCATCCCGCCGAGCCGCCGCCCACGATCACGACATCGAAGCGCTCCATCGCCTGTCTCCTTTTATTGTGCAAAGCGCGGGATCAGGACCCGCGAAACACCGGCTTGCGCTTGCCGTGGAACGCTTCGACGCCTTCGCGGAAATCGTCCGACGAGCGCAGGCGGCTATAGCAATGGCCTTCGAGTTCGATCGCGATCGAAAGCGGCGCGTCTTCCGAGTCGTTCAGCAGCTTCTTCGCCGTGCGCTGTGCCAGCGGCGAGAACGCGCGCAGTTCGTCGACGAGCGCATCCGTCGCTGATTCGAGTTCCGCGTCGGCCACGCAGTCCACCGCGATGCCCCATTCGTACGCCTGCTTGCCGGGAATGCGGCGCGAGCGCATCACGATGTCCTTCGTGCGGCCGATGCCGACCATCGACTGCAAGCGCGCCGAGCCGCCCGAGCCGGGAATCTGCCCGAGCTTCTGCTCCGGCAGCGCATAGAACGTCGTATCGGTGACGATGCGGAAATCGCACGCGAGCGACAACTCGAAGCCCACGCCGAAGCAGAATCCGCGATTGGCCGCGATGACCGGCTTCGAGCAGCGCGCGGGCGCCGCGATATTCCACGCGAGCTTCGACACATGTTCCGGCGATGCCTCGAGAAAGCCCTTGATGTCGCCGCCGCTCGAGAAGTGCTCGCCCCTGGCGCGCACGACGATCACGCGCACGCGGTCGTCCTCGTCGAGCGCCTCGAATGCAGCGCGCAACTGGTCGCGGGCGTGCATCGAAATGACGTTGAACGGCGGGCGATGCAGGATGATGTCGGCGCGCTCGCGGGCGGCGTCGATCTCGACTGAAAAGCCGTCCAGG
This sequence comes from Caballeronia sp. NCF2, assembly GCF_023631205.1. NCBI lineage: Bacteria > Pseudomonadati > Pseudomonadota > Betaproteobacteria > Burkholderiales > Burkholderiaceae > Caballeronia > Caballeronia sp. NCF2. The sequence continues at coordinate 36,837 of NZ_JALQDN010000058.1, forward strand.
TCTTGCAGCAGCGTCTGGCCGCGATGGTTCAAATCGCTCATGTTCGGTTACTCCTTGGTGGTCTCTGTAGAGGTTGCGTGGGTCTCGCTCGCGTATTCGCCGGCCTGCAGCTTGCGGCGCAGGATCTTGCCGACCGGAGACTTCGGTATGTCGTCGACGAACACGTATTCGCGCGGCCGCTTGAAGTTGACGAGATCGGACTGACGGCACCAGCCGTCGAGCGCTTCTGCATCGACGAACTCGCGGCGCTTGATGAACGCGACGACGCGCTGGCCCCATCGCTCGTCCTTGACGCCCGCGACCGCGACTTCGTCGACGGCCGGATGCAGCGACAGCACCGATTCGATATCCACCGGCGAGATGTTTTCTCCGCCGCTGATGATCATGTCGTCGACGCGGCCGGTGACGTACAGGTCGCCGTCGGCATCGAAGTAGCCGGTGTCGCCGGTGAAGTACCAGCCTTCGCGCAGCGACTTCGCATTCGCGTCCGGGCGATTCCAGTAGCCTTCGAAAGCCTCGTCGCCGAGCAGGTCCGCGATGATCTGGCCTTCCTCGCCGGCAGCGGCGATCTGATCGGGCGATACGGCATCCAGCTTCACGACGCGCAGCCGCGTGTTGATGCCCGCGCGCCCCGCGCTGCCGGGCTTCTTCGTCGCGTCCTGATCGATGCTGAACGTATAGACCTCGGACGAGCCATAGTGATTGACGAAGAGTTCCGGCTCGAAGGCGGCGGACAGGCGCTTGAGCAGGCCGTCGTTCATCGGCGCGCCCGCGAAACCGAGCTTCCTGACCGACGACGTGTCCGTGGCCGCGAACGTCTTGTCGGCGAGCAGGTCGTGATAGAGCGTCGGCACGAGGTAGAGGCACGTGAGCCCGTGCGCGGCGATGGATTCGAGCGCGAGCTTCGCGTTCCAGCGGCGCACGCAGACGAACAGGCCGTCGACGAGCGCCATCGCGAGCAGCGAGCGCACGCCCATCGTGTGATAGAGCGGCATCACGCCGAGCGTTCTCTCGCCCCGCCGATACAGGTTCTGCGCGACATGCGCGAGCGCGCCCGCGCGTTCGTGACGATGACGCCGCGGCACGCCCTTGGCCTTGCCGGTGGTGCCGGACGTGTAGAGGATCAGCGAGATGTCGTCGGCGGTGGCGCGCGTCGTCGCGTCGTGGCGCGCTTCGCTGCGGTCGGCAACGAGCGCATCGAAGCCCAGGTTGCGGCCGGGCGCATCGTCGAGGCCGATGCGCGGCACGTTCTGCGCAGCCGGACTCTGGATGACGGCATCGGCGCAAACGGGCTCGTAGACGATCGCCTTCACGCCGGCATCGGTCACGCAATAGTCGAGTTCGTCCGGCTTCGCGCGCCAGTTGAGCGGCACGATCACGATGCCGGCGAATTGTCCCGCCCAATGCAGCGTCGCCATTTCCCAGCGGTTCTGCAGCACGACGAGCAGCCGGTCGCCGCGTTCGAGACCGAGCGCGCGCAGGCCATCGGCGACATTCAGGATCACGCGATGCCACTGTGCATAGGTCAGTTGCAGTTCGCCATCGACGAGCGCGAGCGCGTTCGGACTGCGCTCGACGCTTTGCAGAAAGGTGCGGCCGAGATCAAGCATGTTCGACCTCGCTCGTGTCCGTTTGCGTCCGCCGGCGCGCCGCCACGTCGAGCACCGCCGCCACGATCGGCGTGTAGCCCGTACAGCGGCAGATATGCCCCGACAGCATTTCGCGCACTTGCTCCTCGGTCGGATTCGGCACGCGTTGCAGATAATCCGCGCACGACATGAGGATGCCCGCCGTGCAGAAGCCGCACTGCAAGGCGTGATGCCGCTGGAACGCCTGCTGCAGGTCGCCGAGCGTCTGCTCGGGCGCGAGACCTTCGACGGTATCGATACGCCGTCCGTCCGCCTGCACCGCGAGCATCAGGCACGCGCGCGCCGCAACGCCATCGACGTGCACGGTGCATGCGCCGCAGACGCCGTGTTCGCAGCCGACGTGCGTGCCGGTCGCGCCCAGTTCGTGCCGGATGAAATCCGACAGCAGTTCGCGCGGCTCGCAATGGCCGCTGCGCTCGCGGCCGTTGAGCGTCAGCGCGATGCGCTGCCGTTCGTCCCGCCGCATGATGTTTGCCGACATGTCGCTCACTTCGCCTCCTCGATCACACGCCATCCGAGTTGCCGGACCAGATTCCGGCGATATTTCGCGCTGATATGCGCGTCGTCCTGCGCGTTCAGTTTCCAGCTCAAATCGTTCAGTGCGCCGCGCAGGTCGTCGCCTGCGAGACGCGGCCAGCTTTCGACCACGGGCCTGTCGGCGACGCCGCCCACCGCGATGCGAATCGCATCGTCCGATACGACCGCCGCGCACGCGACGATCGCGAAATCGCCGTGACGCGCGGAGAATTCGCTGAACGCGTAGCGCTCGCTAGCTTTTCGCAGCGGAAAGCGCACCGCTTCGACGAGTTCGTCCGGCTCGCGCGCGGTCATCAACATGCCCTGAAAGAAATCCTGCGCGGCGAGCGTGCGCCGCTTCTTCTTCGAGCGCAGCATCACGTCGCCGCCGAGCGCCGAGAGCACGAGCGGCAGTTCCGCGCTCGGGTCCGCATGTGCGATCGATCCGCACACCGTTCCGCGATTGCGGATCTGAAAATGCGAGATATGCGGAAAGGCCATCGCGAGCAGCGGCACTTCTTCTGCGAGCGTCGCGCGCCATTCGACGCTGCCTTGCGTCGCGGCCGCACTCACGACGAGCCGCCCCGCTTTCTCGTCGATGCGCACGGCACTGAGTTCGGCGGTGCGGGATATATCGACGAGCATCTTCGGCTGCGCGAGCCGCATGTTGAGCACGGCCATCAGCGACTGTCCGCCCGCCAGCACGCGCGCGTCCTCGCCGTATTGCGCAAGGGCGTCGAGCGCGTCCTGCGTGGTCGGCGCGCGCAGATAATCGAACGCTACGGGCTTCATGCGCGCCTCCTGAAACGTGCGAGGAATCTCGCGAGCCACGATCCGCGCGTCTGCACCGGCTTGCCCGCCGCCTGCCGCCCGAGCGATTCGAACAATTGATTCAGCACGACCTTCGTCGCGCCTTCGAGCATGCGGCCGCCGACCGCGGCGACCTTGCCCGACACCTGCGCTTCGTAGTCGTACGTGAGCCGCGTGCCGCTGCCTTGCGGCTTCAGTTCGACGAGACCGCTGCCGCGCGCGCTGCCGAGCGGCGACGTGCCCGCGCCCGCCAGCCGCAGACGATGCGGCGCGTCGATCTCCGACAAGCCGATGCGCGCCTCGAAACGTGCCTTGATGAGGCCGACGCCCACGGTCACGTCCGCGCGATACTGGTTCGGCGCGGCTTCTTCGAGCGCATGACAGCCCGGAATCACGTTAGCGAGCGCCTTCGGATCGAGCAGCACGGCGAACACGGCTTCCGGCGTCGCGGGCAGATCGACGCTTCCCTGCGCCGTCAGTGCGCGTCCGCCGCCCGGCGTCGCGGGCTTCGCCGCCGGCGCTTCGCGATATTCGGGGCGCGACGGCTCCGGATCGTCGATGCCGATCATCGCCATGACCCTGGACGGCGTGAGCGGCAAGCGAATGTCTTCGACGCCGAGCGCATCGGCCACCGCGTTCGCGATGCACGGCGGCGTGCTCATGTTGTTGCCTTCGCCGAGCCCTTTCGCGCCGAGCGGCGTGAACGGCGACGGCGTCTCCAGATGCACGATCACCGGATCGGGCACTTCGCAGGTCGTCGGCATCAGATAGTCGGCGAGCGTGCCGGACTGGAAGCTGCCGTCCGCGCCGTAGCGGAACTCCTCCATCAGCGCCGCGCCGACGCCCTGCGCGAAGGCGCCGCGAATCTGGCCATCGGCGAGCGCGGGATTGAGGATCGTGCCGGCATCGTGCACGGTGACATAACGGTCGATCCGCACGCGCCCGGTCGCCCGGTCCACTTCGACGCCGCACATGTCGAACGCGAAGCCATACGCCGCCGACGTGTTGATGCGGTCGGCCTCGTCGGGCGCGTCCATGTGCGGCGGCGACCAGAACACCGTCTCGCGCAGGCCCGGCTCCTCGCCTTCGGGCAGGAGCGCGGGCGCCCAGTGCGGCGCATTGCTCGCGGCGCGCGCGAACGGCAGCGCGCGATCCTCGGCGTGCACAGGAAAGATGCGCGCGCCTTCGAAGCGGATCTCGTCGGGCGAGCAGCCGAACTGCTTCGCGAGCACGCGCGACAGCTTCTCGCGCACGCGCGTGGCGGCCAGATGCACCGTGCCCGCCACCGCGCCCGCGAAGCGGCTCGAATAGTTGCCCGCCGCGACGGACCACGCGTCCTTGTGCGTATCGAATTCGACGTTGACGACGATGTCCTTCGGGTCCAGCCCGAGCACATCGGCGACGACTTGCGCGCACACCGTCATGTGCCCCTGCCCCGCGGGCGTCGATGCGATCGTCACGACGACGCCGCCCAGCAGATCGACGCTGACTGTGGCGCTCGCGATCGCGCCGTTCTTCGGCCCGGCCTTGCGGCGCGCGTCGGCGGGCATGACGGTCGTGATGTAGCCCATGTTCGATACCGACGGCTCCACGATCGCCGCGAAGCCGATGCCGAAGAGCCGCCCTTCCCTGCGCGCGGCATCGCGGCGTGCGACGAGTTCGGCGTAGCCGCCTTCGTCGATCGAGCGGCGCAGCGCTTCCTGATAGTTGCCTGAATCGAGCAGCGCGCCGGCCGCCGCGCGATACGGAAACGCATCGGCGGGAACGAAGTTGCGGCGATACACGTCGAGCACGTCGAGCTTCAGTTCGATGGCAATGCGCTGAATCAGCCGCTCCAGCGCGAAGTACACCTGCGGTCCGCCGAAGCCGCGCACGAGGCCGGTCGGCGTCTTGTTCGTGAGCACGACCCGATTGCGCACGAGCAGATTCGGGCTCGCATACGCGCCCGTCAGACAGCCGTGCATCCGGTAGAACGTCGCGGGCTCCGGCGCGCGCACGTAACCGCCGACGTCTTCGAGCTGGTCGTAGGACAGCGCGACGATGCGGCCATCGCTTTGCACCGCCGCCTCGATGGTCGAGAGGCGCGCCGTCGCGGAGGTCGCCGCGCTCAGGTGCTCCAGCCGGTCCTCGACCCATTTCACCGGCGCGCCCGCCTTGCGCGACGCGAGGCACATCAGCACGACATACGGAAACACGGCCTGCTTCACGCCGAAGCTGCCGCCAGAGTCGCGCGGAGCCTTGTGACGCAGACGGTTCGCTGGCACGTTCAGCGCCATCGCCATGACGGCGTGCAGCGAGAACGGTCCCATGAAGTTCGACGTGACGTCGTAGCCTTCGTCGCCGGACAGATATTCGGCGATCACGACGCCGCACTCGATCGGCGCGCAGGTGTTGCGCGGATACTGCGCGACGAGCTTCACGCGATGCGGCGCGTTCTCGAACGCCGCTTCCGGCTCGCCGTAGCGGAAATGCCGGTCGCTGACGACGTTGCTGCCGACGCGCTCGTGCAGCAACGGCGCGTCGTCCCGCACCGACTGCTCGATCGACGTGACCGGATCGAGCGTCGCGTATTCGACCTTGATGAGATCGAGCGCGTCTTCCGCGAGGGCACGCGAATCCGCGATGGCGACCGCGACCGGCTCGCCCACATAGCGCACGCGGTCCATGGCGAGCGCCCACTGTTCCATCGGCGATTTCACGCCGACGACGAACGGACGCGACCACGCACGCAGATCGTCGCGCGTGAGCACCGCATGCACGCCGTGCAGCTTCAACGAGGCGTCCGTGTCGATAGAAACGATGTCGGCATGAGCGTGCGGCGAGCGCAGGACCGCGGCGTGCAGCGTGCCTGGTTTCACGGCGATGTCATCGCCGTAACGGCCGCGGCCCGTGAGAATCGCCGGATCTTCGAGGCGCTGCATGGCGCGGCCGACGTGGCGCTGCGGCGTGGCAACGGCGTCGTCGGCGACGCGTGCATTGATATCTGCGAAGGCGGTATCGCGCTGATTCATCGCATCATTCCTCATCTTGCGCGCGGCGGCCGAATGCATCGGCGAGGCCGCTCCAGCGTCGCGCGATCTCCTGATGCTCGATGCCGAAGAGATCGAGAATGCGCCCGACCGTGTGATCGACCACATCGTCGATGCTCTTCGGATGCGCGTAGAACGCGGGCACCGGCGGCATCACGATCGCGCCCATTTCGGTGGCGAGCGTCATGTTGCGCAGATGCGCGAGATTGAGCGGCGTTTCGCGCGCGACGAGCACGAGGCGGCGGCGTTCCTTGAGCATCACGTCGGCGGCGCGCGTGAGCAGGTTGTCGGCGAAGCCGTTGGCGACGGCCGCGAGCGTCTTCATCGAACACGGTGCAATCACCATGCCGTCGCTGACATGCGATCCGCTTGCGACCGACGCGCCGATATCGCGCACGTTGTGGACGAGGTCGGCGAGCTGGTCGATGTCGCCGCGCGTCAGCCCGAGTTCCTGCGCCGCCGTCACCGCGCCCGATGCCGACACGATCAGATGCGTCTCGTGCGTGCCGAGCCGCCGCAACGCAGCGAGCAGGCGCACGCCGATCACCGCGCCGCTCGCGCCGGAAATGCCGACGACGATGCGCTTCTTCTGCTCAGCCATGATTGCGCGCCAGGTAGGCGTCCAGTGCGCTGTTGTCGGCGGCGACGAGCGCGTCCAGATCGACTGCGTCCTGTCCGGGAATGCGCACGCGCGTAAAGACGTGCTCGGCATAGACGACGGGGCGCGTCGCATCGAGGCCCATCTTCGTGCTCATGCCTTGCAGATGCGCGGGCGCATCGGCGGGCTGGCCGACAGTCGTCGACGGATCGAGCGGCGAACCCTGCGCGCCCGCGATCACGACGAGATCGCGGTCCGCCTGAAAACGCGTCGCGATGGCCCATTCGATTTCGGCGGGATCGTGCACGTTCACATCGGGATCGACGACGACCACTTGCTTGATGTCGTAATGCGCGCCGAACGCGCAGAGGATCACGTTCTTGGCTTCGCCCTCGCGCTTCTTGTCGAACTGCACCCACAGGTGATAACGGCACACGCCGCCCACCGAAAGATGCACGTCCTTCACGTTGGGATGGCTGCGTTGAAGGTGCGCGAGCAACGTCGCTTCGCGCGGAATCGCACCGAGCAGCAGATGCTCCATCTCGGCGGGCACGATCGTATGAAAGACCGGATCGAGCCGATGCGTCACCGCCGTCACTTCGATGACTTCGCGCGCTTCCTTTGCACTGTAGTACTTCGGGAATTCGCCGAACGGGCCTTCCGGCTCGCGCACGTCCGGCAGAATGCGCCCTTCGATGACGATCTCCGCGAACGCCGGCACATGCACGCCGTTCGTCACGCACGCGACGACGGGCAGCGGCGCGCCATGCAGCGCACCCGCGATCTCCAGCTCGTCGTGATCGATCGGCGTGATCGCTTGCGAAGCGAGCATCGTGAGCGGATCGACGCCGATGGCTACGGCGACATCCAGCGCATCGCCGGCTTCTTCCGCCGCGCGCTGAAAGGCATAGAGGTGGCGCGGCAGCAGCAGGATCGCCATGCGGTCGCGGCCATGCACCTGAATGCGGTTGATCGAAACGTTCTGCACGCCGGTCCGCGGATTGCGTGCAATCACGAGACCCGCGGTGATGTACGGGCCGTTGTCGTGTTCGCTATGCGTCGGAATCGGCAACAGCGCGTGCAGGTCGATGCCGTTCGTATGCACGACTTGCTGGCACGGCGCGTTTTCACGTTCGACGCGTTTCGATGGAAGCGGCGCAGCAGCAGCAGCCGAGAAGCGGGCGAGCAGTTCGGTTTCGTCGACGCCCATCGCTTCCGCGATCCATGCACGCTTCGCCATGAAGCCGCTGACGACAGGCACCGCGTGACCGCCCGGCTGCGTGAAGAACGCCGCCTGCGTGCCGTCGAGGCGCTTGGCGATGGCAGCGAGTTCATGTTCGAGCGCAACGGGCTTGTCGATCGTCGCGACGCGGCCGGTCCGCGCAAGATGCGCGAGCCAGTCGCGCAGCGAAAGGGAGCCGGTATCGGTGCGATCCGGGGCCCACGAGAATGCGGGATTGCCGTTCGTTGCGGCATCGCGTGTGTTCATCAGCGTCTCCATCTGGGCGCGCCTGCCAAAGCCAGCGCATTGGATGAAGCGTAGCGAGATCACCCCATAACGGCTAATACTGTTTATTGATGCGCCGAATCATTCGTGCTTATATCGGTGCTAGCCCGGATGACACGGTTGTTGCGCTCACGTATCAATGGAGCACGCGCGAATGGGCGCTTGAGCAGCAAGCCTGAACAAACGCCCGGCGCGGTCCATCGAAGCAGTCTGATAACGGTGCGGTCGCCTATTAGCATCGCTGATACCCCACGGAACATGGACCTCAAGCAAATCCAGTACTTCATCGCGCTGTTCGAGGACGGCTCGGTCACGCGCGCGGCCAAGCGTCTCAACATCGTGCAGCCCGCGCTCAGCATGCAGATCGCGAAGCTCGAGGACGAATTGCATCAGCAGCTTTTCGAGCGCGGCGCGCACGGCATGGCGCCGACCGCCGCGGGACGGCTGATGTACCGCCTGTTCTTGCCGATCATGCGGGACCTGGCCCACGCGCGGCAGCAACTCGTGCAGCGCGACGAAGTGGTCACGGGACATGTCGGCATAGGGTTGATCGCATCGGTGACGGAGAGCGTGCTCGCGGATTCGCTGTCGCGCTTTCACGCGCGTTACCCGGATGTCGAAGTCACCGTCGCCGATGGCTACAGCGCCACCTTCATCGACTGGGTCGCGGGCGGCCAGCTCGATGCCGCCATCATCAACAAGCCGCGCGCGCGTCTTTCGCTCGACTCGCGCCCGCTGCTCGACGAAGAGATGGTGCTCGCCACCAGTGCGACGCATGGACCGGATCTGCCGCACGCGATCGAACTCGCGCAACTGCCGGAACTGGAACTCGTGCTGCCGACCAAGCGCCACGGTCTGCGCGGCGTGCTCGACAGCGCCGCGCAGCACGAAGACATCCTGCTTGCGCCGCGCTTCGAGATCGACGTGCTGTCGACCATTCTCAAGCTCGTCGAAAATACGCGCTTCGCGACGATCCTGCCGCGCATCGTCGTCGAGCGGGCCGCGCGGCACGGCACGTTGCGCGCATGTCCGATTCTTGCGCCGCGCATCGTGCGACACATTCTCTGCGTGAGCCATCCGCGCCGCCCGTTGAGCGCGGCGGCCGAAGCGCTCATCGCGATCATCGGCGACGAGTTGCATCGGGCGTCGAACTTTTCGGGTGACGAACCCTCCCCCTTAATCAAGGAAAGCTCCGCATGAACGCACGACACTGGATCGCCGGCGAATGGACCGGCACGCCGACGCTCGACAGCATCGACCCCGCGACGGGGGAAGCCATCGGCCAATATGCCGACGGCGGCGCGCACGAAGCCGACGCAGCCATCGCCGCCGCGCGACATGTGTTCGATCGCACGACGTGGGCGCAGGACGCGCGTTTGCGTCAGGACGTGCTGCTGGCGTGGGCCGCGGCGCTGGACCACGAGCGCGAGTCGCTCGCGACGCTGCTCACGCGCGAGAACGGCAAGACGATCGCGCAGTCGCGTGGCGAGATCGCGGGCGCCATCTCGGAGGTGCGCTATTACGCGGGCCTCGCGCGCCATATCGCCGGGCATGTGCTGGAGCCTGAGCCCGGCACGATATCGACGATGCTGCGCGAAGCGGCCGGCGTCGTCGCGATCATCGTGCCGTGGAACGCGCCCGCCGTGTTGCTCGTGCGCTCGCTCGCGCCCGCGCTGGCGGCCGGTTGCACGGCGATCGTCAAGCCCGCCGCCCAGACTTCGCTCGTGACGGCCGCGATGATGCGCTGCTTCGAGCTCACCGCGTTGCCCAAGGGCGCCGTGAATCTCGTCAACGAGCGCGGATATGCGGCGAGCGAGTGGCTCGCGGATTCACACGGCGTCGATGTCCTCAGCTTTACGGGATCGACCGCGACGGGCAAGAAGATCATGGTCGCGGCGGCGGACAGCATCAAGAAGCTGTCGCTCGAACTCGGCGGCAAGTCGTGCTGCGTCGTGTTCGGCGATGCGGATATCGACGCCATCGCGCCGCGTCTCGCGCGGGCCGCGACGATCATCTCGGGTCAGCAATGCACCGCGGCGCGCCGCGTGCTGGTTCATGCGTCGCGGGCGGCGGACATGCGCGAGAAGCTCGCGTCGGCGCTCGCGTCGCTGAAGGTGGGGCCGGGCATCGATCCGGCGACGGATATCGGCGCGCTCATCGACGCCGCCACGCGCGATTCCGTCGAGCACACGATCGAACGTGCGTGCGCGACTGCCGATCGCGTGCTGCTGCGCGGTGCTCCATCGGGACATGCGTTTCTGTCGCCGACGCTCGTCGAGCATGCCGACCCCAAGGCGTTCTTCTGTCAGGACGAGATATTCGGTCCGTTCGTCACGCTGGAGGTGTTCGAGAACGAGCAGGAAGCGATTCTGAAAGCCAACGATACGGTTTTCGGCCTCTCCGCGAGCGTGTGGACGAACGATGGTCCGCGCGCGTTTCGCATGGCGCGGGCGCTGCGCAACGGGACGGTGTGGATCAACGATCACAACAAGCTATTCGCCGAGGCGGAAACCGGCGGCTATCGTCAAAGCGGGCTGGGACGGCTTCATGGCTATGATGCCCTTGCGGATTTCACCGAGCTCAAGCATATCTGCATGCCAGCCGGCGTCGCGGACGGGATCGCGCCGCTGCGGTGATGGCGGGTGGCGGGCCGGCTTCGTCGTGCCGAGCCAAGGCACCAAAAAGAAAGGCAAGAGTCATCCTGTGTAATACCGATATAAGAAAGTTTTATCCGAGCCATCACGCGATGCTATTAGAACCGGTGGACCTTTCTGCCTAGAATTCAGGTCTCTCAGGTTCGTCGGAATCTCGCTTCTTTGACGGACTTTCAAGCGCCGCCCCCGGAATGGAGTCGGCGCTTTTTTGTTGGCGACTCGGACGCGACTCGCTGACCGAGCGAGGGGCACCGAGTTCCGCCGGCAGCGGATTCCAACGCTCCGCAAGTCGCGAGAAGATAGGAACAAAGACTGCACAGTGGACAGGATAACAACCAGCCCAATCGAGTCACGACCATGATCGTACGCATCGCCCAATATCCACCGAAACAGCGTCTGGTCTTCGGTATTGCAGCTACCGCCGTTATCGTGACAGCTCAGCAGGCGCTGACGATGGTTGCCCACGGACGGCTGACATTCCTCTTCTTCAGCGCGACGCTTCCGTTGATCACGGTGCTGTTCGGCGCGTGGTCGGGATCGCTGCTTCTCGTGAGCGGCATGGCCTTCGGCGCGCTCTGGATGCCGCCCGTCGGCAGTCTGGCCGTTCTGCAACACGACGACCGCATCGTGCTGGTGGCATACGCGTTGGTCGGGGCATTTCTGGTGGCGGCCGGGCAGCAACTCGCCAAGGTGGCGCGGCGTGCAGGAAGCGCCGAAGCCGCTACGCAGGAGGCCACGGATCGCCTTCTGCAGGTCGAGCGCCAGGCGCGACACCGGTTCGACGTGGCCCTGGACAGCGCAGGCGTCCCGTTCGTCATCCTGACCCCGGTCGTTCGCGAGGGCCGCATCGCCGAGTTTCGATGGGACTATCTGAACAAGGCGGCCGCCCAGCTTTTCAATCAGAACGCCGCAGTCGTGATCGGCAGTTCCACGGCATATGTGCGTCCGGCCGGGTGGGAGGCGAACATGCTGCTCGAGCGGCTCACACCGCTCGCCCAGCGCCCGGGAAGAGAGGCCTTCGACATACGCGTATCGGGTGAAAACGGCGAGCAGTGGTTTCACGTCGTCGCGGCGTCTCTGGACGGTTCGGTCGTGGCGTGGTTCGGAGACGTGACGCCACGCGTGCGGGCCGAACAGGCCCTTTCGGAGGCTGATCGCCGCAAGGACGAGTTTCTCGCGACGCTCGCACATGAATTGCGTAATCCGTTGGCGCCGATCCGACACGTCGCGGAGATACTCGAACAGCCGAACTTGACGGAAGAGCGCAGGATCTGGTGCATCAGCGTGCTGCGCCGGCAGTCGGCCGCGATGGCGCTTCTGCTCGACGACTTGCTGGACGTGTCGCGCATCACGCGCGGCGCGCTCAAGCTGCGCAAAGAGGCCGTGGCGATGCGCGAAGTCGTCGACGAAGCGGTCGAAATCGCGAGACCGATCCTCGCAGGCAAGGGGCACGAGCTCGTCATCAAGCCGCCCGTCAGACCATTGCATATCGAGGCGGACCGGCTCCGGCTCGCGCAAGTGCTGGCCAACCTGCTGATGAACGCGGCGAAGTACACGCCACCGGGCGGGCGCATCGAACTCGCGGCGACGGCTGACGACGCCGAGATCGTCCTGTCCGTCACGGACAACGGTATCGGCATCGAGCCGGACAAACTGTCGGCGATCTTCGCGATGTTTTCGCAGGTCAATCGAGATCAGCATCGGCAGGGCGGTCTTGGCATCGGACTCGCGCTGTCCAAATCGCTCATCGAGCTGCATGGAGGCCGACTCACCGCGTCGAGTGGCGGAAAGGATCGGGGGAGCTGCTTTGCCATTCATCTGCCCGCGACGTCGCGCGTGTTGCCTATGCCGGCGCCAACACGCGCTGCGCTTGCCGTTCACGCGTCGGCCCCGAAGCGCCGGATCCTGGTCGTCGACGACAACGTCGATGCAGCGGACGCAATGACGGCGTTTCTGGAGATGCAGGGACACGATGTACGAACAGTCTATTCCGGCGAAGAGGCGATCGAACTCCTCGGCGAATACAACCCGAACGTGATCTTGCTCGACCTCGGCTTGCCGGGCATGAGCGGGCTCGACGTCGCGCGCCGCATACGGGCAACGCCCTCGACGCACGACGTGACGCTCATTGCCGTCACCGGCTGGGGTCAGCAACAGGACCGGGCGCGCACAACAGACGCCGGATTCGATTTTCACTTCACGAAGCCGGTCGATATCGCGCAACTGACTCAAGCCGTCGACAGTGCGGTCGCCGCGCCATAGAAGAAGGCGGCTCGCGGCAGTGACATTCGCGGTGCTTCCGTCCATGATCGTGCGACCGTTTCAACGGTCACGGCGGAACCTCCGCACCAGCGGATTCAGGCAAGCCGCCGTCTTCCCGACTAAGGCTTCAGCACGACCTTGATGCAGCCATCTTCCTTGTCGCGGAATGTCTTGTACATCTCGGGTCCTTGATCGAGCGGCACCGTGTGCGTGATGACGAACGACGGATCAATCTGCCCTTCCTGAATGCGTCGCAACAGGTCGTCCGTCCAGCGGTTCACATGTGTTTGACCCATGCGCCATGTCAGCCCCTTGTTCATGGAAGCGCCGAACGGAATCTTGTCGATGAGACCGCCGTACACGCCTGGAACCGACAGCGTGCCCGCCGGACGGCAGACGTAGATCATCTCCCGCAATACGTGCGGCCGGTCCGTTTCCAACATCACGGCCTGCTTCGCCCGGTCGTACAGGGAATCGAATGAGCGCGTCGCATGCGACTCCATGCCGACCGCGTCGATGCACTTCTCGGGGCCCTTGCCTTGTGTGAGATCGGCCAAGCGCTCGAGGACGCTCTCTTCTTCGAAGTTGATGACCGTGGCCCCGCCCGCACGCGCCATGGCGAGACGCTCGGGCACCCGGTCGATTGCAATCACCTGCTTCGCGCCGAGCAGAACGGCGCTGCGAATCGTCATCTGGCCGACGGGCCCTGCCCCCCAGATCGCAACGGTGTCTGTCGGCTCGATGTCGCACTGAGCCGCCGCCTGCCAGCCGGTCGGAAAGATGTCGCCGAGGAAGAGCACCTGCTCGTCGGTGAGGCCGTCGGGAATCTTCACGTGCGTTCTGTCCGCATACGGTACGCGCACGTATTCGGCCTGACCGCCCGGATAGCCGCCTGTGAGATGCGTATAGCCGAACAAGCCCGCAGTCGTGTGGCCGAACACCTTGTTCGCGACGTCCTGGTTCCGATTGCTCCGCTCACAGACGGAAAAGTTGCCGCGCTTGCACTGTTCGCATTCGCCGCAGATGATCGTGAAGGGAACGACGACCCGATCGCCGATCTTCAGCGTGCTATTCGCGTTGCCGACTTCCACCACCTCGCCCATGAATTCGTGGCCCATGATGTCGCTGGATTCCATGCCGGGCATGAACCCATCGAACAGATGCAAGTCCGAGCCGCAGATGGCACATGTCGTTACCTTAATGATCGCATCGCGGGGATGTTCTATGACCGGGTCCGGAACCGACTCGCACCGGATGTCCTTCTTGCCTTCCCAGATGAGCGCTCTCATCGCTAGCCTCCATTGTGAGTGAGCGGTTGTATCGCGCGGCATCCTCTTCGCTTCACAGCAACGCGGCAACCGCCACGCAAACAGCATTCGACGTTCCGTTCAACGCATGCTGTCTTGCCCGCATCGCTGGTTGTCCATCGGGCCATCGACGCCGGCCGGGAATCGGGAGTCGCTGGTCCTGCATCGGTGTCCATGTCAATGAGTGTCCTTATGCGCTGCCGTGTCCGATCTGCGGGCGCGCCGAGCTTTTTTGTCATGGACAACTGTTTCGATAATCGACCGGCGATGCGGGTTAAGCCCGCGAGTCAACTGACCGAATAGCGACCCTTCCGGCTCTCGAACCAGGCCGCTCTTGCAAGATCTGCAGCCCGGTGCAAGTTCTCCGCGACTACGCGATTACACGTCACCCCCACGCATCGATTAGATAGCCGTATCAATCGCACTGGATCTCGATGCTCATCCGCGAGTCGCCTCTGTCGACCCGAATCGGGCACGCCGATAGCTGCCCTTACATCGCGCACCGTCACCAAGAATCCGGAAGCGCATGGCACTCACTATTTAGGATGGCGATAGATTGTCCGGCTTCAACCAGCAATAGCAGACGCTGTCTGCAAAGTGCCGGTCTGCATGAGAGAGGGACGTACCGCAGGTGGGTCTGCGGGTTTGTCGACGCCGACAGCCGCCGAAGGTTTCGCGGCTCAGGCTCTTCGCAGTTGAACTCTCGGGAGAAACATATGAAAGCCGTTGTGTATCGCGGTCCTCGTGAAGTTACGGTCGAGAATGTTCCGGATCCCAAGATCG
>NZ_JALQDN010000059.1:0-1301 GCF_023631205.1 Caballeronia sp. NCF2
GGAGAAACATATGAAAGCCGTTGTGTATCGCGGTCCTCGTGAAGTTACGGTCGAGAATGTTCCGGATCCCAAGATCGAGCGTCCGACCGACGCCATCGTCAGAATCACCAGTACCAACATCTGCGGTTCCGATCTGCATATGTACGAGGGCCGAACCGACTTCGAGCAAGGCCGCATCTTCGGTCATGAAAATCTGGGCGTCGTTCAGGAGGTCGGGCCTGCCGTGGAGCGGATCAAGCCCGGCGACTGGGTGTGCCTGCCATTCAATGTAAGTTGTGGCCACTGCATGAACTGCGAGCGCGGCCTCACGGCGTTTTGCCTGAGCGCGAACCAGCCGGGAATCGCCGGCGGCGCATTCGGCTTTGCGGACATGGGTCCGTGGCCGGGCGGACAGGCCGAATATCTTCGGGTGCCTTGGGCCGACTTCATGTCCTTGAAGCTGCCGCCTGACGCCCAGCAGAAGCAGACCGACTACGTGATGTGCGCCGACATCTTCCCGACCGGCTGGCACGCGACCGAACTCGCCGGCATGAGGCCCGGCGACGCCGTGGTGATCTATGGCTCCGGACCGGTCGGTCTGATGGCCGCGCACTCGGCGATGATCAAGGGCGCCCGCAGCGTCATGGTGGTCGATTGCCATCCCGACCGGCTCAAGCTCGCGGAGTCCATCGGCGCGATTGCGATCGATTATTCGAAGGAAGATCCGGTGCAGCGGGTCATGGATCTCACCCAAGGCATGGGCGCGGACGTGGGATGCGAATGCGTTGGCTACCAGTGCCACGATCCGGCTCCGCAACGCCACGAGAACCCCAATCTGACGATGAACAACCTCGTGTCGTCGGTCAAGTTCACCGGCGGGATCGGCGTGGTGGGCGTGTTCATTCCCGAGGATCCGGGCGCGCAGGACGAACTGGCGAAGAAAGGTCAGATCGCGTTCGACTGGGGCAAGTGCTGGTTCAAGGGGCAGCACATCGCCACGGGCCAGTGCAACGTCAAGGCATACAACCGGCAGTTGCGCGATCTGATACACGCGGGCCGCGCGAAGCCATCGTTCATCGTGTCGCATGAGTTGAAACTCGACCAAGCGCCTGACGCCTATCAGCACTTCGACGTGCGCGACCACGGCTGGACCAAGGTGGTCTTGCATCCGGGAGGTTAGCGAAGCGACGCAGCGATCGTGGTTGCATGAGCGCTCGGGCTCATCGCTCAATCATTGCCACGCGTGCAATGGGCTCGAGCGTCGCCAACATGTCTCGTCGATCCCGCTGCACGGTACGAACCGCGTAGCGGGCACCACGGCG
>NZ_JALQDN010000060.1:0-268 GCF_023631205.1 Caballeronia sp. NCF2
GCAATGGGCTCGAGCGTCGCCAACATGTCTCGTCGATCCCGCTGCACGGTACGAACCGCGTAGCGGGCACCACGGCGATCAGTAACCTTTGGAGCATTTGTTATGGCAAGCAACATTCTTGCTATCCGGCCGCGCGAATCACTGAGGCGCGGCGGCCATTCTTCGGGCGTGTCGGCCGGAGAAGCCATGCGAGGCATTGGCTGGATCCCCGTCGCGCTCAGCGCGGCCTTGATCGTGTCCGGACTCGCCGGACGAAAGAAAGGCGCCG
>NZ_JALQDN010000061.1:0-460 GCF_023631205.1 Caballeronia sp. NCF2
AGGCATTGGCTGGATCCCCGTCGCGCTCAGCGCGGCCTTGATCGTGTCCGGACTCGCCGGACGAAAGAAAGGCGCCGTGGCTCTCGCGCTCACTGCCTGCGCGGGCATGGCAGCGGCGAGTGCCGGGTACGGTGTCCCGCTCCATCGCGGACGGACAGACAACAAGGGGCGAAGTGGGATCGCCGGCGCGACGCCGGAGGTGGAGCGCGCAATCACAATCGGCAAGACTGCGGACGAGCTTCGTCGGCTCTGGCTTGCGCCCGGGACGCTCCCGCAACTCGTGGCAGGCTTCGCGACGTTGCACCCGGCGGGCGACGGCGGCATGCGCTGGGAAATAAGGACGCCGCTCGGTCGCGCCTACCAATGGGAATCGGAGATCGTCGACGGCCCCGGCGGAGGCGTCGGCTGGCGCTCGCTGCCTGGCGCCGCCATTCCGAACGAGGGATCCGTCCGCTTCGAC